>RFJH01000023.1 GCA_003694975.1 Anaerolineae bacterium
AAGCCATGCGTCAATACGCCCTCTCCCTGGGCGTGCCCGACGAGGCCATCGTCCTGGATTACGCCGGTCGGCGCACCTACGATACCTGCTATCGCGCCAGAGCCATCTTCGGCGTGGACAAGGCCATTCTGGTCACGCAGAAATTCCATCTGCCGCGTGCTCTCTACCTCTGCGCTCACCTGGGCGTGGACGCCATTGGCGTCACGGCGGATCGTCAGTACTACCGCAAACTTTCCCGTCTCTTCTGGAACACGCGCGAACTCCTTGCCACCCTTACCGCCCTGGTGGACGTGCATATCACCCGTCCTCTGCCCGTCCTAGGGGAGCCAGAACCGATTTTTCCCCTCAACGAGTGAACTCGAACAACCACGCAGGTAAATTCCACGCTGAGAGTGTAGAGCGTTGCTCTTTCTGCTTGTGCCGTTCGGCGCATCTGGAGTTCCACTTTTCTTTCACCCGAACCTGCTTGTCCAATTAATGCGAGTCAACTCCAAAGCGGGGTAGACGGCGATTGGGTGGGTATACGGGCTTCGTCAGCGCAAGCAAGTTAAGAACAAAGACCCGTGATTACACTCACAGGTCTTTGAGATCGGAAGGGGAGAAAAGAATGGCTACTTCGCCGCGCCCGCTTTGGCCACGATGGCCGAGAAGGCTTTCGGATCGCGCACGGCCAGGTCGGCCAGCATTTTGCGGTTGATGGCGATGTTCGCCTGTTTCATGGCGTGGATCAGGCGGCTATAGGTGGTGCCGTTCAACCGCGCCGCGGCGTTGATGCGGGCGATCCACAGTTTGCGCAGATCGCGCTTGCGCGTGCGGCGGTCGCGATAGGCGTACCACAGGCTCTTCAGCATCGCCTCGTTGGCGCGACGGAAGAGTTTGCTGCGCGTGCCGCGCTGACCTTTGGTCAGTTTCAGAATTTTTTTGTGGCGTCGGCGACGGTGAGGGCCGGTTTTCACGCGAGTCATAGATACCTCCTGCGTTCCCCTGGGCGTCGGCGGCCAGGACGGGCGGCCCGGGCAGCCAGTTGCGTACACCCAGCGGACGCGATATGGGGATAAGGGTTATTCTTCCATGTTGGGCGCCAGGCGCTTGACGCGCTTGATGATGCCGCGCCCTTTGACCGGGATCATTTCCGTGAACAGTCTTTTGGTGCGTTTGGACGTGCGTCGCCGCAGGTGGCTCTTGCCGCCTTTGGTGCGCACCAGTTTCCCGGAACCGGTCAGACGAAAACGCTTGGAAGTCGCTTTGTGCGTTTTGAGTTTGTACTTGCCTTTTTTCTGTTTGCGAGGCACGATCGCACACTCCTTTCACAAGAAAATACCGCGGGCACTCGTTCTCTCCCGCGGAGTGGGGCGTCCCTGAAACATCCGCAGACTATTTTTCTTTTTTAGCGCCGGACGACTTTTTGCCCTTCTGTTTGATGGGGGCCAGCATGACGCTCATCGTGCGGCCTTCCATCTTCGGCGCCTGCTCGACCACGCTGACATCGGAAAGTTCGAGGGCGATCTCTTTCAGGTCTTCGAGAGCGATTTCGGGGTAATCCATCTCGCGTCCTCGGAAGCGAATGGTGACCCGAACTTTCTTGCCCTCTTCCAGCCAACGGCGTGCATCGCGCACTTTGAATTTGCGGTGGTGTTCGTTCGTCTTGGGGCGCAGGCGGATCTCTTTGATCTCCACTTTGGTTTGTTGCCTGCGCGCCTCGCGCTCCTTCTTCGCCCGTTCGTAGATGAACTTTCCAAAGTCCATCACGCGGCAGACGGGTGGGTCTGCATTTGGGGCGACTTCGACCAGGTCCAATTCCGCCTCGTGGGCGATTTGCATCGCTTTCCCCGTAGGCATAACGCCCATGTTCGTGCCGTCCGGGCCAATGAGACGGACTTTGGGAGCGCGAATATACTCGTTGACGCGATAATCGCTGGCGCTAATGCTCTTCTCCTCTTTCCTAACGAAGACTTTCGCTTCCGGTCAAGCCGGATTTACGGCAGGGGGGATGATACCACAACCCCGCGCGAATCGTCAACTTTTCAACCTTTTGTCGGTTTTTCTTTGCCCGTAATCACACAGCGAGCGGATGGGGCAGGCCTCGCAACGCGGGCGGCGCGCCCGGCATACCTCCCGCCCCAGGCGGATGAGGTTCAGGTGGGCGGCGTAATATGTCTCCGGTGGGAAGAGGCGCTCCAGGTGTTCGTGCGCCTTTTCGACGCTCATCTTCTCCGGCCTCAGCCCGATGCGACCGGTAACGCGATAGATGTGGGTATCTACCGGAAAGGCCGATTTCCCCAATGAGAAAAGCAGAACAATGGCCGCCGTCTTCGGGCCAACGCCCTTGAAGCGCTTCAGCCAGGCGCGGGCTTCCTCCGGCGGCAGGTCGGCGAGGAAGTTCAGGTCGAGGGCGCCGCGTTCTTCCGTAATTTGCCGCAGTACGTTCTGAATGCGCGGTCCCTTCTGATTGGCGAGTCCGGCGGGGCGGATGGCCGCGATGACCGCCTCGGTCGGCGCGTCGCGCACGGCCTCCCAGGTCGGGAAGCGGGCGCGCAGGGCGTGAAAGGCGCGGTCACGGTTCGCGTCGTTCGTGTTCTGTGAGAGAATGGTCGAGACCAGTTCGTCCAGCGGCGGCAGGGGAGTCCGCCACCTCGGCTCGCCGTAGACCTTCAGCAGTTCACGATGGACGCGCAGGGCACGGCGGGCGAGGGCGTCACGAGACATACGCCCGCCCTGCCTCCGAGACGTGCAGGCGAAACTCCGGGCGGCTCTCGCCGACGGTCAGTTTGCGCCAGTTGTAGACCGGACGCCTCGGCCCGAACTCCGCCAGTTTCTTCAACGACTCCGCATCGAGCGCGCCTAGTTGACGCAACATCTCAAGCGCCACCGCCGGGCGGACGCGACCGCGAGGCGTGCCCCCGGGACCGCGCCTCGGCAGGTCACCGTCCGAGACCTTGAGGACGATCCCGATGCCGGGCGCCCCCTCTCCCAGGACGCCGGGGAGCAGTCCCATCGCCAGATAGCCCTCTGCGCCGCTCTTGACCACGATGCGGCCATCTCCCACCTCCATCAGGCGCGTGTCGAACCGTCCCGGTCCGGCGACCATCTCGGGGTGCGAGGTCATGGCCGAGGTGATGGTGCGGCAGGCTTCGGCGCGCGTCGTGGGCAGGTCACGCGGGTCGCACAGGCGGGCGTAGGCCAGGGCGGCGTTGTAGAGGGGGACGGCGAAATTGGGCGCCGAACAGCCGTCGGTGCCCAGAGCGACCTCCTGCGGCGACAGGTCACACATCTCGGCAAAGGTCTTCAAGATATCTTGCTGGACGGGGTGCGTGGGGTCGAGATAGGTGTCCAACGGCAGATCGCGCAGGCGGGCATGGGCCAACATGCCGGTGTGCTTGCCGGAGCAGTTGTGGCGGTTGGGAGTGGGTTGCTCGCCGTTCAGGAGGAGGCGGCGCTGCGTGGCCTCGTCGTAGGGAGGGTGGACGCCGCATTGCAGATGAGACTCTTGAATGCCCACTTTTTGCTGAATGCGCGTCACCACCTCCACATGGCGGTCTGTGCCGCTGTGAGAGGCGCACAAGAGGGCGATCTCCTCGGCGTCCAGGCCAAAGGCGCGGTGTCCGCCGCGTTCGATGAAGGGGAGGGCCTGGAACGGTTTGGCGGAGGAGCGCAGGTAGGTAACCGTCTGCGGGTCGCCCAGCCAGGCCAGGAGTTCGCCGGACGAATCGACCACCGCCGCGGCGCCGAAGTGGACCGATTCGATCACTTCACCACGCGTCAGGACGAAGAGGGGTTGGTAGGATGCGTTCATCGAGGACTCACTTCTGGCTGTTGGCGTAGTTACGGTTGTAATATTGGTACAGCCCATATCGCAGTCGTTGGGTGTACTGTTCCTGTCGAGCGGCGGCGAAGCGGAGCGGCTCCAGGAGAGAAGGGATCAAGTCTTCCGTCTTCTCCGCAGGCGCACCCTTCGAGGCCAGTTTTTCCAGGCGGTCGTAAATTTGTTGCAGGTAGTCAACAAAATTCTGCAGAGCGGTCGCTCCAATTGTTCCGTCACGTCCACCGACGATGATGTAATCCCGATAAGCAGGACTGCGCAACAGTTCCAGGTCGGAGAACCAGGCAGGCAAGTCAGCCTGTGCCAGGAAAGGGGGTTGATTCTTCATTACCGCATCGCCGACGAAAACAATTTTCTCCTGCGGCAGAATCACCCAAATCGCTGCGGGGTGAGGGCCGGGATGATGTTCTAACAAGATGGTTGAGTTGTTCCATTCAATAGCCATCTGCTGGCTGAAGGAGATCTCCGGTGGTAGCCAGCGCGTGCTTCCCGGCAGGGAGAGGGTTTCCCATTCGGCACCGGTTTCCAGATTCTGGGCTTTGTAAGTGGGCGGGCGTCCGCGCAGCGTCTGGGTCGCCTTTTCGTGGGCAATGAGTGTGCTTTCCATAGCCCGTGTACCGAGTGCGCGGTCCGGGTGCGCGTCCAGGAGAATCAGAAGGCGTTCCGGTCCGGCACCACGCCCAAGCAACGCGGCGCGCCAGAGGCGCGAATCTTCTGTCAGAAGCGGAGCATCAATGTGAATCAGGCCGTTGGGTAGCACAATGGCACCAAGGGTCACCCCGGCATATTGATTTTCAATGTAGACATGATCGGTAAGGGACTGCATATCGTTTCCTCGCTCAGAGGTTATGTTGTTTTCTCAGCGGTTGGCAGGGTGAGAATAAAACGGGCGCCGTGTCCTGGTTCACTCTCTACCCAGATGCGCCCCCCATGGCTTTCCACGGCGAGGCGACAGAAAGCCAGGCCGATCCCTAATCCTCCCGGTGCTCCCTCCTCTTTTCTCAACCGCGTGAATTTGGTAAAAATGCGTTCCTGATCGGCGGGGGGAATGCCCGGCCCGCTATCTTGAACCCAAAAGCGTACCTGATCTTTCTCTGCTGCAGCACCGATTTCGATATCACCCTCCAGAGGGGTGAATTTGATGGCGTTTTCCAGCAAATTGATCAGTACACGTCGTATCATGTTCGCATCCACCCAGACGTGAGGCAGGTCGCGGTCCACGTTGGTGCGAAGGGACTGTTTGCGCATTTCTGCCGTCGCCCGCACGTCTTCTACTGCCCGTTCGATCAGCAATACGGGAGGGACCGCCTGTAACGTTCCCACGGGTTGCCCGCTTTCCAGGCGATGGATATCGAGGAGCGAGTTGATCAGGCGTTGGATGCGGTCGGCAGCGTGCTGGGCAATCCTGAGCACGGATTGGATGGCCTCATCTTTTTCCGGGGGCAGGAGGCTATCCAGAACATCCAGGCTGGAAATGATGTTGGCCAGCGGTGAGCGCAGGTCGTGGTAAATCATGGCCGTCAGGTCGTCGCGCAGTTCGTCGAGCGCTTTCCGTTCGCGGATGTCGTGCAGAATCCATTGCAATGCGTCGCTCTCGGCGAACTGCACCCGATGGACGTAAATCTCCACAGGAATGGTGCTTTCTCCGGCGCAATGAAGCGTGGACTCGTACTTTTGCGTCTCACCGTTGCGCAGATTCTCGAACTCCAGGCCGATTTTGTTCCAGTTCACCTCGTGGACCTGGTCAATGCTCAGGCCGCGCAGTTTTTCCTCGTCATAACCGGTCAACGTGACGGCGCGACGATTGGCCTCCAGGATGTTCCCATCCCAGTCAGTGATCAGAATGGCATCCACGCTATCTTCGAACAGTTCTCGATAACGGCGATGGGCGGCTTGCAACTGTTCGAACAGGTGGGCGTTCTGTATCGTGGTGCCCGCCAGACTGCCAATGCCGCTCATGACCAGCAAAGCGTCTGGATCGAAAGCACGGCTCAGAGGGTTGACGGCGGTGAGGATGCCGATCACCCGTCCCTGAACGTGGATCGGTGCAATGGCAAGCGCGCGCGCCTGTACACCGGGCAAATAGTCCTCTCGACTGACGGAGGGGATAACCACGCCTCGACCCTCCTGGATCACCCTGGTCACCGCGCCGCGAGTGGTGGGGAGGCGATTCCCGATAATTCCTTCGTTTCCTTTGCCGGCAGCGGCGCGAAAGACCAATTCGCCGCTTGAAGAGTCGATCAGGGCCAGAGCCACCGTCTCGACCTGGAGGGCGCGCATGGTCTGTTCGAGAACGTTGTTGAGTACTTCTTCCATGCGCAACGAGGCGTTGATTGCCATCGCCCCCTCCGCCAGCGCAGTCATCACGCGCGCCTGACGTTGACTTTCGGCGTAGAGGCGGGCGTTGAGCACGGCGATGCCGGCCTGATCGGCAATCGCCTGCATCAGTTTCAGGTGCTTTTCCTCGAAGGCGCCGGTCTGCGGGTGGACCAGCGTCAGCACGCCAACCAGGCGTTCGCGCGCCAGGAGGGGGGCACAAATAGCGGATTTCGCCCCACTTTTCTCGATCGAATCGTCAGGTCGGCGCAACCAGCGCTCATCCTTGCTGGTATCCGGCACGAGCGCCGCTTTTCGATTGCGTATCACCCATCCTGCCAGTCCCCGCTCGACCGTGTCGCGCAGTTGCTGCGTGGTGTGTTCATGGAACTCCCGACCGTAAACGATGGTAGCGTCAATGGGGTTTGCGTTGTCGTCCAGCACCACGATACTGCCGCGCTCGCCCCCCACATTCTCCATCGCCGCAAATAACACACGTTGCAATACGGTGCGCAGGTCGAGCGCGGAAGCCAGTTCGCGGCTGACACGGTAGAGGAGTTCCAGTTCCGTGCGGGAAGTTTGTGGCTCGGCCATGTCCCTTCCCCTCACAAATATTTCAGACCACTACCGGTATTGAACAGCACCACGCGTGCCTCAGGCGATATCCAACCTTCCCTGCACAGGCGTTTGAGACCGGCCAGGGTCGCCGCTCCTTCCGGTGCAGCGAAGATCCCCTCACTGTGCGCCAGTTCCCGTTGTGCATCCACGATCTCCTCATCGCTGACCGCGACAGCCGTCCCGCCGCTCTCGTACAGAGCACGCAGGATCAGGCGGTCGGCGAACGCAGCAGGGACGCGCAGACCGGAGGCCAGCGTGTGGGCGTTCTCCCAGGGTTTGGCGCGCGCGGCACCCTCCTGGAAGGCGCGCACGATGGGCGCGCATCCCGCCGCCTGCACACTCACCAGGCGAGGGCGTCGGCTGTCAATCCAGCCCATGGCCTCTAGTTCGGCAAACGCTTTCCACATCCCTACCAGTCCCGTCCCTCCGCCCGTCGGGTAGACGATGACATCGGGCAAATTCCAGTCGAAGGCCTCGGCGAGTTCCAGTCCCATCGTCTTCTTGCCTTCCACACGGTACGGTTCTTTGAATGTAGAAACATCGAACCAGCCGTGTGCTTTGGCCTCCGCAGCGGCCAGGCGCGCCGCATCGGAGATCAGGCCGTCCACAAGGTGGAGATGGGCACCGGCGATTTCCACCTCCCGCTGATTGGCGTGTGGCGCGTCTTGAGGCATGTACACGTGCGCTTCCGCCCCCGCGCGCGCGGCGTAGGCGGCCAGCGCACCTCCCGCATTCCCTGCCGTGGGGATGACAAAGGCGCTCATCCCCAATTCCATTCCCTTCGAGACTGCCATGACCAGTCCGCGCGCTTTGAACGTCGCCGTGGGGTTGGCGGATTCATCCTTGATATAGAGATGTTCCAACCCCAATCGTTGACCCAGGCGCGGAGCGGGCAGGAGGGGCGTATCGCCCTCGCCGAGCGTAAGACGGAACGCGGCGCTCCGTACGGGCAGGATCTCCGCCCAGCGCCACAGACCGCGTCGCCGCGACGCGACCTCGTCCTTCCGGACGCGTCGCGCCGCGACCTCTAAATCATAGCGCGCCAGAAGCGGGGAACGACACGCTTTACAAAACGTCTGAGGTCGATCCGCATCAAACGTTTTGTGGCATTCCGGGCATTCCAGATGCGTCAAAGTGCTCTCGAGTTCCATCATCAGTCACAGTATAGCACAATCGCTTCCCTCTCTCATCGCAGGAATACGATTCAAGTCAAGGCGCAGGTATGACTGTGGAGAGACCACCGGCGACTGCCCCATCCTGTATAATGAGCGCATGGCACTCGATCTCTCTCGCATTCAGGCTCTGTGCTTTGACGTGGACGGCACGCTCAGCGACACCGACGACCTCTACGTGCAAAAAGTTGCCCGTCTCCTGCGACCTCTACGCGGCATCCTGCCGGGGAACGACCCTCACCGCGCTGCCCGTCGCCTCGTCATGGCGCTGGAGACGCCCGGGAACGCCGTCCTCGGGCTGATAGACACGCTGGGGATGGACGACGAACTCATCGCCTTGAGCAACTTTCTGAACCGCCGCGTGCGACGCCGACCGAAGCACTTCTTGCTCATCCCAGGCGTGGATCGCATGCTCGAGGAACTCTACGCCCACTACCCCATGGCCATCGTCAGCGCCCGGGACGAGCGCACCACGCTGGCTTTCCTGGAGCACTTTCACCTGACCCACTACTTCCGGGTCATCGTCACGGCCCTGAGCCGGGAGCACACGAAGCCGTACCCGGACCCGGTGCTGTTCGCCGCCGAACAGATGGGGGTCGCCCCGGATGCCTGCCTGATGATCGGCGATACGACGGTGGATATCCGCGCCGGCCGCGCCGCCGGCGCGCAGACCGTAGGCGTATTATGCGGCTTCGGTGAGGAGGACGAACTGCGTCGCCATGGCGCAGACCTGATCCTGCAGAGCACGGTGCAATTGAGCGACGTGCTCCTCGGAAGCGACGCTGAGAAATCCTTGAGCGACAGTTAGCGGTACCAGCCGCCGGGGAGCAGGGTCACGCCGATGATGATGAACAGCAAAGCGCCGATGGTGGAAAGGAAGGCGCCGCGATGGCGAGCGGCATCCTCCGCCTCCTTCTGACGAGATGGAAGGTGCCCCACCAAAACGGCCAGGAGCATGACGACCATGTGGAGGAAGCGATAGAGGGGGAAACCGCTCCCGGATAGACCGTCCCCCACCAGATACACCAGCCCCAACACGGCCTGGGCATCCAGGAGGCCGCTGAACGCGCTGGAGAGGACGCCATCCAGGCGCTTGAATTCGGCCTTGTTTCGCCAGGCGGTCAGGAAACGCGCCAGGGCGATCACGGCGATGGCGATGAGCAGCCAGCGGACAAGGGAATGGATGGTTAGCACGGTGTTCATGGATACTCCTGCAAATCAGTGTTGTTTGGCTACGTATTCTTCCCCCTGCACTCTTCGCAGGGGCACAGAGCGCGCAAGTAATGCCAGGTGTAGATGCCCGCGTCGTGACCGTCCTCCCAGAGGATGACAATGGCATACGAGCCAACCGCTCGCACGTCTCGAAGACGCGTGGCAGGAGAATCGCCCAACTCCACCTCGAATACGGCGGGATCGGGCTCAGCCCCCATGCGTTCGTGCCCACCGCGGCATTCGGCGCACGGGCAGGCTGCCCTCAATAACGAGAAGGGGTAAACGCTGGTATGTCCATCACTCCATGTGACGGTGAGTTCCTTTTTCGTTCGGTTGGCGGTGATGCCGGTCGGTTTTATTTCCATAATGGTTCTCCCTATAGCATGTTAGCGCGACGAGCAGAGCGGTGTTTACGGGGAAGGGATGGCTTCCAGAAAGTCCGCTGCGGCCCAGCCGGCGCGCGTCTCATCGTAGATGGCCACCAGGTACCACCACGTGTACCCATCGGCCACCTGGGGGCCATCGCGCACCTGAAAGACCTCCGCATCGAACCCCAGGAACAGCGGGGCAGCGCCAAGCCCAGGTGCCGCGCGCAGACGAAGGCCCTCTCCTTCCGTCCCCACGATTTGTACATAGCCACCGATCACAATCTCGCCGGGGCGTGGTGTGGGCGTGTTGACCAGGAGAGGGTCGAGCGTGGGAGTCGGCACAAGGCGGGGGGTGGAGGTCGGGGCCGGGATGACCGTCAGGGCGGCGAGCACCACGCCTGGGTCCGGAGCGGAGGGCGGGTACCACCACCCGAAGCGGATCAGGCTCAGGAGAGTCAGCAGCGCGGCGACGAGAAACGCGCCGAAAACGGTCCAGGGAGTCAGCCAGGCGGGTCTGTTCATCGGTCACGAAGCCAGTGGCGGGGCATTCCGGAGCAGGTCCAGAGCGCGCGGCGGCATCAACACGCGCAGGGCACGCGGGCGGACGGTGATCTCCGCGCGCTCGGTGACGAACACCGGCTCCCCATCCATCTCGATGGCAAAAGGCGCCTCCGCTTCCACTTGCAGGCTGCGAAAGGGGACACGGCGCGCCTGATCGGAGTTCACATGGCGGCCAGACCACAGGTCGAAGGCGTGACGGAGAGCATCGGTCAGGCTATCGCCGGAGAAAAGCCAGAGGTCCATCAGCCCGTCATCCAGGTAAGCCTGCGGGGAAAGATTCGCCAGGCCACCCATGTAATGACGGATGTTGTTGACCAAGGCGAGCAGGAAATGTCCTTCCACCCGCTCCCCATCCGCCCACAGGCGCAATTCCAGGCCGCGCCAGGTGCTGGCATGCCAGACGGTAACGGCGGCATATTGAGGTACGGAAAAATACTTCTCCAACCGCATGCGTGGTTCGATCCGCTGCACGGTGAGTGCGTCCAGCCCCATACCGGCCCAGAGCAGGAACGGTCGTCCGTTGCACTCGCCGACGTCCACCGCACAGATAGGCGCGTTAGCCAACAGAAGAGCGGTCTCGCGCAAAGCCCAGGGGCGAGTCCACGACAGGGGAAGTAACCCCATCTCTCGTGCCCAAACGTTGGACGTACCGGCAGGGAGGACGCCCAGTGCCGTCTCCGAGCCGACCAGCCCCGCAGCAACCTGACCGACGGTGCCGTCGCCTCCCGCAGCGAACACGGCGGCATAGCCGTCTTCGGCGGCGCGCTGTGCCAGGTGCGTGGTGTGCTCACCGCTTTCCGATTCCACCACCTCGACCGTCCAGCCGGCGCGAGTAAGGGCGCGATCGGCCACTTGAATGAACGGTCGCACGGGCACGCGTCCCGCGGCCGGGTTGTAGAGCAAGAGGGCTTTGCGCATGGGGTACATTATACCTGTGATAGGGCTTCCCCCGGCGGCTTTCTTGTTTCGTTCGTGTGCGTTGGCGAAGCGGGTGCAGTTCTGCAAGAATCTCGCCGCCGTGATGATATAATCCCAGCGATGCGCTCCGGCTTTCTACTCAACAACCGCTACCAGTTGCTCGAAGAACTGGGCACCGGCGGCATGGCCGTCGTCTATCGCGCGCGCGATCGGATGCTCGAACGCGAGGTGGCGATCAAGGTGCTGCGCGAGGACTATTCGCGCAGCACGGCCTTTCAGGAGCGCTTTCGGCAGGAGGCGCGCGCCGCGGCCAACCTCTCTCATCCCAATATCGTCACCGTACACGACTTCGGTTTTCACGCGGGGCAATTGTACATTGTGATGGAACTCGTGCCGGGTACCGACTTGAAGAGCCTGATCAAACAACGCGGACGCTTCAGCATTGAGGAAGCCATTCCACTCATCGTGCAGGCGTGCGCCGGCATCGGGTATGCCCATCGTGCCGGCCTGGTGCATTGCGATGTGAAACCGCACAACATGCTTGTTACCCCCGATCGGAGGCTTAAAGTCACCGATTTCGGCATTGCCCGAGCCCTGGCAACCATCCATCCCGAAGAACAGGCCGACGTGGTGTGGGGTTCGCCGCAGTACTTTTCCCCAGAACAGGCCGCCGGTCGTCCCCCCTCCCCGGCCTCCGATGTCTACTCCCTGGGCGTGGTGCTCTACGAGATGCTCACCGGCTCACTTCCCTTCGTGGCCTCCTCGGCGGAGGAACTGGCACGCCTTCACCTGGAAGCCGACCCCATTCCCATCCGTGAGTTCCTGCCGGAGATCCCGGAGACGCTGGAACAAATTGTGATGAAAGTCTTATCGAAAGAACCCTCCGCCCGGTACCGCACCGCCGACCAGTTGGGACGCGTCCTGATGCGCTTTGGCCTCCCCCAGGAAACCCCGCCATCGCTACGCCTGACCCCGGAGGTGGTCGCCGCCTATCAGATGCCACCCCCGCCTCAACCCTCTCTCCGCCCTCCCGAGGAGAGCAGCCTGGATATTGACTGGGTCTCCGTCGCCCTGGGGTTGCTGGCGCTGATTGCCGTTGGAGGTCTGATTCCCTTCTGGATGTGGGTTTACTTCGTGTATAATCCGCCCATTCGCTGAGGACGCTGTCTCATGACGTCTTCTTACCTGATTGCGCCATCCATTGTCGCGGCCGACTTCCTCCACCTGGAGGAACAAATTGCCCTCTGTGAGCAAGCCGGCGCGGACTGGCTGCACGTGGATGTGATGGATGGTCACTACGTCCCCAACATCACCTTGGGACCTTTCCTCGTAGAGACCATTCGCCGGGCGACCAGCCTGCCTCTGGACGTACACCTGATGATTGAGCAGCCGGAACGCTACCTGGAAGCCTTCACCCGTGCCGGTGCGTCCACCCTGACCGTGCATGTGGAGACCTGCCCCCACCTGCACCGTACCTTACAACAAATCAAAGACCTGGGTTGCCAGGCCGGCGTCACGCTCAACCCCGGCACCCCTGCAAGCGCCATCGAGCCGGTGTTGCACCTGGCAGATCTCGTTCTCGTGATGAGCGTCAATCCCGGATTCTCCGGTCAGGCGTTTCTGCCCGAAGTCGTTCCTAAGGTGGCCCGTCTTCGCGCCGCATTGGACTCTCTCGACTCCCCCGCTTATCTGGAGGTGGATGGCGGCATCTCCGCGGAGACACTGCCGCACATGCTGGATGCGGGCGCCAACGTCTTCGTGGCAGCCAGCGCCATTTTTCATCACCCGCAGGGAGTTGCAGCGGGCATCCAGGCGCTACGTGAGAAACTGCTTGGTTAAACAAAAAATCACGGCATAAGCCGCGATCTTTGTGTCAGGCGATTTCTCGCCACACGAATCAGGCTTTGGCCACTTTCGTCAACGTGCGAATACACTTCGCGCACAGCACTTTTCTGACCTTGCGCCCGTTTTCATAAACGGTCACTCTCTGCAGGTTGGGGCGGAAGGTGCGCTTTGTCGCCCGCATCGAGAACGAGCGGTTGTGACCAAAAGCGGTTGTCTTTCCACAATGAGCACACTTAGCCATCGTTCACATCCTTTCTGGAGGATCTTGCCTACTTCGGGCGAAGCATTCTACCACGAAACGCATCCTTCCTCAAGCGAAATGGGTTAAAACAACGAGAGGTCACTATGGGCGAAGAGATAACATCCCTGGGAAGCATTTTCATCTCGCCAAGAGCCGTGGCGACCATCGCGCATCACGCCGCGTTGCAATCCTACGGCGTAGTAGGGCTGGCCCCAAAGAATCTGGCCGAAGGGCTGGCGCGTACCATTGCTCGCGAACCAACGCGCGGTGTCTCCGTGCGTTACGACGGCGAGAAAATAGAGATTGACGTTTACATCATCGTAGAGTACGGCACACGGATCACCTCAGTTGTCCACAGTGTGGCCAACGCGATACGCTTCCGTGTGGAGAAGGCATTAGGATTGCCGGTTAGCGCGGTCAACGTGCATGTGGCCGGCCTGAGAGTAAGCGACCTTGATTGAGTGAAATCCCATCTGGAGATGAGACTGGCGTGACGGATACAGCACGAGAAACGAGAGTAAAACGGTTGCGTAGCCTGCCAATTGATGGGCAGGCGTTTAAGAACCTGGTCGAGGCCGGACTGACGTGGCTACGTACCAACCAGGAGACGGTCAATGCCCTGAATGTTTTCCCGGTCCCCGATGGGGATACCGGCACGAACATGGTGCTCACCATGCAATCGGCCTACGACGAAATTCGCGATTCGGGGCACCGCAGCATCGGGAAAATGGCCGAGGCGGTCTCGCAAGGGGCATTGATGGGCGCGCGTGGCAATTCCGGTGTCATCCTCTCCCAGATCTGGCGCGGGGTCGCTCGCGCCTTGCATGACAAGGAAACGCTAGATGGCCCCTCTTTCGTGCAGGCGCTTGCCGAAGCGCGGGATACGGCCTACAAAGGCGTCGTCCGACCGGTGGAGGGAACGATTCTCACCGTCGCTAAAGACATTGCCGCCGCAGCGGAAGAAGCCCTAAAGGAGACCCAGGATCCCATTGAGATCCTCGAACGCGTCGTCGAGGCAGCGGATGCCTCCGTCCAACGCACTCCCGAACTCCTGGACGTACTCAAACAGGCCGGCGTGGTGGATGCAGGCGGGAAAGGGTTGTTCTTCATTCTGGAAGGGATGCTGCGCTATGTGTACGGCGAGCCACTGGATACCCCCCTCGCCTCCGTTCAGCCCATTTCAGCCCTGAACCTTCAAAACACGATGGAAACCATCGAACCGGGGCAGGATTTCGAAGTGGTGGTGGATTTCTACCCCTCCCGGCCTCTTGACTTGCAGTCGTTCTATCGCGCTTTGGAAGAGATGGGAACCTCCATCCAGGTGGGCGAGGGGGAAGGAATGTACCGAATGCATATCCACGTCCCCCTGGAAAAACGCTATGAGCCGATTGATTACATCATGGGACTGGGTACCATCACCAAAGTGGCCATGGAAAACCTGGTCGCCCAGATGGAGGAAATAGACCGTCAGGCCAGCGGCGACTGGCTGGAACTGGCCAACGTAGAGCCGGGACAGATTGCTGTGGTGGCAGTTTCACCGGGGCCGGGGCTCTCTCGCATCTTCGCCAGTTTGGGCGCGGCGGCCATTGTCGAGGGTGGGCAGACGATGAACCCAAGCACTCAGGAAATCCTCGCCGCCTTTGAGAACCTGCCCACCGATAAAGTCATCATTCTGCCCAATAATAAGAACATCATCCTGGCTGCCCAACAGGCGAAAGAGGTGACCGTGAAGCGGGTTATCGTCGTCCCCAGCCGCACCGTCCCTCAAGGGTTGGCCGCTATGCTTGCCCTGGACCCCGATGGCGACCTGGAGGCTGTCGCCGGGCGGATGGCCGAAGCGTTGGAGACGGTTCAGAGCGGCGAGATTACCATCGCTACCCGTTCCGTGGAAATTGACGGTGTCACCGTCACAAAAGGACAGGTTATCGCCATTCTGGACGGCAAACTTGTGCTGGCCGCCTCTACGGTCGAAGAGGCGTGCCTGGGTCTCTTGAAAGCAGCCAACGCCGAGGAGAAAGAATTGATCACCCTTTTCGTTGGCCAGGACTTACCACACGCGGAGGCCGGTCGCATCGCCGATGCCGTACGCGCAGCCTACCCGGATCAGGAAGTCGAAGTGCAGCACGGCGGGCAACCTCACTATCATCTCATTGTCTCCATCGAATAACGAGAAATGGGCAGGGTCTGCATCCTCACTGACGGCACAGCACAGTTCATCGATTCGAAATTCCCGGGGCATGACCTGGTTTATACGATCCCGGTTGGTAAGCCCTCCACAGGGGTCAAGTGGGGGGGCATCTCTCGGCGCCCATCTCTCCCCACGGTGGATGATTTTCTCTCCCATTTTATGCTGCTAAGCGCCGAGTACGATGCCATCCTTGTGCTCACCCTGGCATCCTCCCTGGGAAACGTGCTCGAGAATGCCCTTCAGGCCGCCGGGAAATACGTGGGATCAATGGACATTCAGGTTATTGACTCACAAACCACCGACGTTGGGCTGGGACTCCTGGCGCAAAAAGCAGCGGAAATGGCTTATCACGGCGCGGACCTGAATGAGATCGAGGATGCAATGCGTGTAGCAATCCAACACACCTATACCCTGCTTTGCATCCCAGAGTTACGCTATCTTACGCGCACGGGCTATCTCAACCACTCTCAGGCCGTAGCCGGAGAGGTCATCGGGATGACACCTGTGCTTACCGTTGAAGAAGGAGGGCTGGGAATTATTGAAAAGGCACGCACTCGACGCCACTTGTTTGAAATGCTCCAAGAATTCCTGGGAGAGTTTAACCATCCCTGGTACATTGCTATGCTCAAGGCAGTGAAAGGCGATTTCTGTCGTATGCGCCCTCTCCGTCGCTATCTCAACGAGGCGTTCCCTGAAACGCAGATTTCCGAACGCTCCATCAACCCCTATCTGGCTACCATGATAGGGCCACGAAGCGCAGGATTGATCGTGGTAGATCACCTGGATGAGAACCTGCCGTGACAATCGCCCTGGTCACCGATAGCACAGCCGATCTGCCTCCTCACCTGATCGCGCAGTACGGCATCACCGTTGTTCCATCCATCCTGATAATCGAAGGGAAGAGTTATCGCGATGGGGAAGGGATATCCCGTCAGGAGTTTTACCGTCGGCTTCCATCTATGCCTGCCCTCCCTACCACGGCTTCCCCTTCGGTGGGAGATTTCCAGCGAACCTATGCCGATCTGCTCAAGAAGGGAGCAGAAACGATTCTCTCAATTCATCCACCGATCCATTTAACCGGGATTTACAACGCGGCGCGCCTGGCTGCCGAGTCGTTCGGCGAGCGCGTGCGTGTTCTGGATGGCAAGCAACTTACTCTCGGCCTGGGCTTCCAGGTTCTGGCCGCAGCGGAAGCCATTCGGCAAGGTGCAAAACTGAACGAGGTATTGTCTTTGATAGAAAGCGTCCGCTCGCGTGTTCGGGTGGTCGCGTTGTTGGATACACTGGAATACGTCCGTCGTAGCGGGCGCGTCTCCTGGGCGCGGGCGAAAGTAGGGCAGTTCCTTCGCCTCAAGCCACTCATCGGGCTGCGCGATGGCGTCGTGGAAAACCTGGGACAGGCTCGTACCTACCGCCAGGGGTTGGAACGCCTGTACTGCTCCATCCGCGAACTCGGTCGCCTGGAACGTCTTGCCATCCTGCATACCGGTGCAGAATCCATAGCCCGACGCCTTCTGGGACGCGTTCAGAAAGAGTTGCCGTTTTCCCCCCTCCTGGTGCATGTGACGACGGTCATTGGCACACACGTTGGTCCAAATGGGGTAGGGTTCGCCGCCGTGAAAGCGTAGCGTGGAGGGTATCTTGAAACCCAAAACGGTTGGAGCACTGCCCTGCAAAGCCTTCGCTGGGACGATGTTTTCGTCGGTTCGTGCTTGAGCATCGTACAACCCGCCTCCATGATAAAATAGCCCTATGCAGCCCTCATTGGAAAAACTCCGCAAAATCTTTCGTCTGGAGCACGAAAACGGTTATCAAAACACGGCGGTGATCGGCGGCCTGGCTCGGCTGCTGGAAACGTGGGAAACCGAAGCGCGCGAGGACGGCTTGCCGGAAGGGATCATCCAGGCTGTGGCCGGACGTCTGCGCGATTATGAACGTCTCAGCCCCGAATCACGGGCTGAAGTGCTCAAAGGCCTCTGGAAGCGTATCCAGGAGGAGGTCGGCGAGTCCCCAAAAGCAAAGCCTACTCCCTCCCTTCGCCGTCCCGGGCGCGCCGAGGTCACTCCAGGTGCTATTACCAGCCAGACTCCGGTTGCCCTGAACGCTCCCCTGACCGTTCTCCCCGGAGTCGGGCCGCGCCATGCCAAGACGCTGGCCAAACTCGGCCTGCACACACTGGCGGACATGCTCTATTATTTTCCCCGTCGCTACGATGATTACAGCCGATTAAAACCCATCAAGGACCTGTGGTATGGGGAACAGGTTACCGTCATCGGCACGGTGCAAAGCGTGTCCTCCCGTAGCGCCCGCAGCGGGAAAGTTCAACTGGTAGAGGCCATTCTGGGAGACGGCAGCGGTGTCCTGCGCCTGACCTGGTTCAATCAGCCCTGGGTCGCCAACCGGTTGAAGGTCGGCATGCCCATCTCCGTCTCCGGCAAAGTTGATCAGTTTCTGGGACGCCTGGTCATCAACAACCCTGACTGGGAACCCGTAGAAACCGAACATCTGCACACCAACCGCATTGTTCCCGTCTATCCCCTCACGGCGCGCATCACCCAGAAATGGCTGCGCCGTTTGATGAATCAAGTCGTCACCTATTGGGCGCCTCGTCTGCCGGACCCACTGCCGGAGAGCGTGCGTGAGGAGGAAAACCTGCTCGACCTGGGGACGGCCATCCGCCAGGCTCACTTTCCGGATTCCCAGGACATGCTCTCCGCTGCCCGCGAACGCCTCGCTTTTGACGAAATCTTCTACCTGCAAATGGGTGTCTTGCGGCAGAAACGAGACTGGCAATCCGTCACGGCGCGCATTTTCGACGTGCCCGATGAGTGGCTGGAAAAACGCCTGGCAGCCCTGCCCTTTGAACTTACCGGCGCTCAGCAACGCGCCCTCTCAGATATCATCGTGGATATCGGCTCCGGTCGCCCGATGAACCGCCTCCTTCAGGGTGATGTCGGCTCCGGGAAGACGGTCGTCGCCGCGCTGACCATCGCTATGGTCACTCGCGCCGGTGCGCAGGCGGCGGTCATGGCGCCGACCAGCATCCTTGCCGAGCAGCATTACCGCACCCTGCGCAACTTGCTCACCCAGGGGCCGGATGCCCTTCCGGAAGAGGCTATCCGCCTTCTGGTCGGCGATACTCCTGATTCCGAGAAAGAAGAAATTCGCGCCGGCCTGGCAGAGGGACACATCAAGGTAATCATCGGCACGCATGCTTTGATCGAAGACCCGGTTTCGTTTGCCGATTTGCAACTGGCCGTGATAGACGAACAGCATCGCTTTGGTGTAGAACAGCGCGCTGCGCTGCGGGCCAAAGGCGAACACCCTCATCTCCTGGTGATGACTGCCACGCCCATCCCACGCTCTCTCGCCCTGACCATCTACGGCGACCTCGATCTCTCCGTGATGGATGAAATGCCTGCCGGCCGCCGCCCTGTGGCAACGTACCTTTTGATGCCGAAGGAACGTGAGCGCGCCTATACCCTCATTCGTTCCCAAATCGAGCAGGGACGTCAGGCTTTCATCATCTATCCGCTGATCGAGGAAAGCGAAAAGAGTGCCTTGCCTGCTGCCGTTGAGGAATACGAACGCCTGCAACGCGAGGTTTTCCCCGACCTTAAACTCGGCTTGCTGCATGGACGCCTGCGCCCGGACGAAAAAGAGCGGGTCATGGCGAAATTCCGCGATGGCGAATACCACATCCTGGTCTCGACAACGGTGGTCGAGGTCGGTGTGGACGTACCAAACGCCACGGTGATGCTCATCGAAGGAGCAAACCGTTTCGGCCTGGCGCAGTTGCACCAGTTGCGCGGGCGCGTTGGGCGCGGTGGGGAACAATCCTATTGCCTCTTAATCCCGGATCACGAGGACGCCGCCGAGAACGAACGCCTGCAGGCCATGGTTGAGACCAACGACGGCTTCGTCCTGGCGGAGCGTGATCTGGAGCAGCGCGGCCCGGGCGAATTCCTGGGGACGCGCCAGTCCGGTTACACCGGCAGCCTGCGTATGGCGAGCCTGACCGATGTACGTCTGATCGAACGAGCGCGTACCCAGGCACAGGCAATCTTCGCCCGGGACCCCGATCTGCGACTTCCCGAGCACCAACTCCTTGCCGAAACGCTGGAACGTTTCTGGGGCGGTGGCAAAGGAGATGTGAGTTAGGAGAGTTCCATGGTCAAAGCCCTTTTCCCCGGCACATTCGACCCTATTCACTACGGACATATTGACATCGCCGAGCGCGCGGTGCGCCTGTTCGACGAGGTGGTCGTTGCAGTGTACGACCGTCCCCTGAAGACACTCTTCTTCTCCCCCGAAGAACGCATCGCTCTCGTACAAGAGACGTTCGCGGGCAATGAGAAGATTCACGTCATGGGGTACAGTGGCCTGACGGTGGAATTCTGCCGCCAGGTGGGCGCACAGGTCATCGTGCGCGGCCTGCGCGTCTTCTCTGATTTCGAGTTCGAGTTCCGCATGGCACTGGCGAATCACCGCCTCGCGCCGGAAATCGAGAGCGTGGCGCTGATTACGGCGGAAGAACACACCTTTCTCTCTTCTTCTACTGTGCGCGAGATTGCTATGCTGGATGGAGATGTCTCCAGCATGGTGCCACCGCACGTAGAAGCCGCTCTGAAACGCAAACTGAGCGGCATGGTAAATCGCCAGTTTCCGCCCAACGCGTTGCGGGATTAATGTGCTAGAATGTAACCGTCTACCCCGGCAATCACCGGGCGGCGGTATAGATGCCCTCTAAGGGCACAATGTTTGTTTCAGCAAACAACAGGTGGCATTTCCCCTCACGCGTGAGTTCGGTTTCACTGCGTCCACAGCGAGGCGTCTATGGACATCATGCAACTGATTGACCGCCTGGAAGAACTCTTCAATGAGAGTCGCGCTGTCCCGTTCACGCACAACGTGATCGTGGACGAAGATCGTATGCTGGATATCATTGACCAGATGCGCATCGCCATCCCTGAAGAGGTGAAAAAGGCACAGCAACTTCTTGCCCAGCGTGATCGAATTCTGGCACAGGCGCAGGAAGAGGCCAACCGCACAATTGCTCTGGCGCGCGAGAAAGCCGCGCAACAGGCCAATGAACACAGCATCACCCAAGAGGCGCAACGCCGCGCGGAACAAATCCTCAGCCAGGCACGCGCCGACGCCGAGGCCACCCGCCGCGACGCGGACGACTACGTCATCTCTACCCTGATGAG
>RFJH01000189.1 GCA_003694975.1 Anaerolineae bacterium
CCAGAGGCCGTTGAATATCGGTACGCAGTCGGATGACTGCGCTTCCCTTGAATACAGTTTTCCATGATACCATACCTTGCCTCTGCTTTCCAAAGTGCCGCCTGGGTGAGGTACATTCAAATCATGTAAAAAAACGATCGTTGCTGAGGCGCTCCCTTTGGTGTCATCGCGAGGCGGGCCAGGCCCGTCGAAGTGATCTCCTCCCTGGTGCGGGAGAGGACTTCGCGCCCCGACGTGCGCTCGCCATGATGCAGAAAGGGCTGCTTGCGCCTACCGTCGAGCGAAGAGTTTCCTCGTTTCTACAATATCTGAGTGCACCCCCTGGGTGGCGCATTCCAAAAGCGCGAAGCCCTGGAATGGGGATTTCCTCCCCACGCTCCGGCGACCCTTTAAGACGGGCTGATACGCCTTTTGCAAAGCACCCTTTAAGTCTGGCCGCCTTCGTGGAGGTAGCCTGAGAATGAACTTCGAGCGGTGTGGCAGCGGAGGTGTTTGATACCCTTGCGTGCACATATCAGGTTGCAGAGTTCTCACTTGCTACGAAACCGCAACTCAGGCTATAATGAGTTCCGCGAACTCCTTTCACTATCTGCCTGCTAAGGAGGCAAACCCATGGGCGACCTTTACGAACGAGTCACAGGGGATCAGGACCTCTTCAAGCAATTGGCCAGTAAGATCCCCGGCTTTGGGGGGTATGTGGAGCGGCAGAACCGCCGCGCGGCGGATAAGTTGTTGCGTCAGTTCGTCGCCGACCGTTTCGAGGAACTCTGGAAGCGCACTTCGAACATTCAAGGCGATATGGTCAGCCAGGGGCTGATTGCGCTGGTGGATGATATGGAAAAGGCAGCCATTCAACTGCGCACGTTCATTGACAAAATTCGCACCGCGTCCTATGGCTACTCCGGTTTCTTCGACGCGGTGAAAATCAATGAGGAGGAACTGGCGCAGTTATATGCCTTCGACGCCGCGTTTCTCGATCTGGCGGAGCAGATCGCTCGCGCTCTGGATAACGTGGAGGCCAGCATGGGTGATGAGGCCGGCCTGCCTGCTGCCGTCCGTCACCTTACCACTCTGGCCCGCCAGGCGACCGAGACGTTCGAGCGACGCTACCAGACCATTGTCGGCTTCGGACAGTAACTCTCTCTCCCATCGAAATCGTCTATGTGGCACACTTATCATACCGTCCCCACCATTGATGAAGCGCTCCGCATCCTGGACGAAAAGGGACCGCGCGCCCGCATCGTCGCCGGCGCGACCGACCTGATCCTGGAACTGGAGCGCGGCCTGCGTCCCGACGTGGAGGCTCTGATCGACATCACCCGTATCCCAGGCCTGGATCGCATCGTCCTGGACGAGGACGATGTCATCCATTTGGGGCCGCTGGTGACACACAACCACTGCGCCGCCTCCAAACTGCTGCGAGAACGCGCCTACCCGCTGGCACGCGCTGCCTGGGAGGTCGGCGCGCCGCAGATCCGCAACCGCGGCACGGTGGCCGGTAACCTCATCACGGCCTCGCCCGCCAACGATACCATCACGCCGTTGATGGCGCTGGATGCCTGGGTGGTGCTCGCTTCGCGGAAAGGCGAGCGCCGCGTGCCACTGCACGAGTTCTATACCGGTGTGCGCAAGACCGTCATGCGCCCCGATGAAATGCTGGTGGACATCGCCTTCCCCGCCATGAAGGAGGGGCAGCGCGGAACGTTCATCAAACTGGCACTGCGGCGCGCCCAGGCGATTTCCGTGGTCAATGCGGCGGTGGTGTTGAGCATGGACGGGGCGCGCGTGCGCGAGGCGGCCATCACGCTTGGCGCCGTCGCACCGACCATCATCCACGCCCCCGAAGCGGAAGCGTTCCTGCGCGGCAAGGAGTTGAGCGAGGAGGTCATTGCCCAGGCTGCCCGCCTGACGGCTCAGGCAGCACGCCCGATTGACGATGTACGTGGTTCGGCGGCCTATCGCCGCGCCATGGTCGAGGTGATCACACGTCGAGGGCTGCGCGCCCTGCGCGAGGGTCAGGAGCAGGCCGGGGTGCCGCGCGATCCGGTGTTGCTCTGGGGGCGGGATTCGGCGTCGGCCGCGAGGCGGCCTGTGAGCGCGAAGCATGATGAGGGGTCGGTCATCCGCACGAAAATCAACGGCAAGGAATATACCTTCACCGGCGGCCACGATAAGACCCTCCTTCGTCTGCTGCGCGAGGATGCCGGCCTGACCGGCACGAAGGAAGGTTGCGCCGAGGGTGAGTGTGGCGCCTGCACCGTCTTCCTGGACGGGAAGGCGGTCATGGCCTGCCTGGTGCCCGCGCCGCGCGCACACGAGGCGGAAATCGTCACCGTGGAGGGACTGGCGCAGGGCGAACGTCTGCACCCCGTCCAGCAGGCGTTCGTGGAGACCGGCGCGGTGCAATGTGGCTATTGCACACCGGGGTTCGTCATGTCTGCCGTCAAGTTGCTGGAGGAGCGCCCTCGCCCCACGCGCGAGGAGATTGAACAGGCGCTCACCGGCAACCTGTGCCGCTGCACGGGGTACTATAAAATCATCCAGGCTGTGGAGCGGGCAGCCGGCGTTCCGGCCTGAGGGTGCTGGCAGGAGGCCTTATGGCGAAATATAAGTCCTATCGGAAAGAGGTTCCGCGCCGGCCTCGAGGGGTCGTCCACCCCATCTGGCGTGGCTTTGGTTGCTTGCTCATCGTCATCCTGCCTCTTCTCTCTTATGTAATCGCCGTCGAGGTGGTGAATTACGGACTTCAGGCCGGCTGGCCGTTGCCGCGAGAACTGTTCGTCCCCATCCGGGCGCCGCGCCTTCTGTGGCGGGTATCGGTACTGGTGCCCGTGCTTTCGTGGTTATCCCAACAGCGAAATCTGGTTGCCTATCTCTCGGTGGCACTCCTGGTGCTGGTCTTCCTGGGCGGGATTTTCTCACTGCTTTACGCGTTGCTCTATCGTTTCATCGGCCCGCCACGGTATGGCCCCCTGGACGTGCCGCCACCGAAACACAAACCGAAACCCTATAAACGCTGATTGCCATGACATACAAAATCATCGGTCAACCACTCCCGCGTCTGGATGCGCGTGGCAAGGTCACCGGGGAGACGGAATACCCCGGCGACCGCGCCATGCCCGGCATGGTTCACATGAAAATCCTCTTCGCCGAGAGACCGCATGCTCGCGTGGTGAGCATTGATACCGCGCAGGCGGAGAAGGTCCCCGGCGTGCTCGCCGTCTTCACGGCAAAGGACGTGCCGGTCAATGAGTACGGTTTGCAAATCAACGATCAGCCCGTGCTCTGCGGCCCCGGCTCACAGAAAGAGGGCGGCGACATCGTGCGCTTCGTGGGCGACCAGGTCGCCCTGGTCGTCGCCGAGACGGAGGCCGCGGCGGCGAAAGCGCGTGACCTGATTCGGGTCACCTACGAGGATTTGCCTGTCGTCTCCGATCCGCTGGAGGCGATGAAGCCCGGCGCGCCCCTGGTGCATCCCGAATTGGGCGATTCCAACGTCTGCGTGCACTATAAGATTCGCAAGGGGGACGTGGAGGAAGGATTTGCAAAAGCAGACGTTATTGTGGAAAGCGAATATCGCACTCCCTTCCAGGAACACGCCTTCTTGCAACCCGAGGCCGGTCTCGCCTATCTGGACGAGGAAGGTCGCATCACGGTGGAGGCCGCCGGTCAGTGGACGCACACCGACCGCAAGGAGATCGCCCACGCCCTCGGGCTGCCGGAGGAGAAGGTGCGCGTGATTTACCCCGCCATTGGGGGCGCCTTTGGCGGTCGCGAGGATATCTCCGTGCAAATCGCGCTCGCCCTGGCGGCCTGGAAATTGCAGCGACCGGTGAAAATCATCTGGAGCCGCCGCGAATCCATCATCGGGCACGGCAAACGTCACCCGATGACGTTGCGCGCCCGCTGGGGGGCGACGAAAGACGGCAAACTGGTCGCCGCGGAGAACGAAATCATCGCCGATGCCGGCGCCTACATGTACACCACGAACAAGGTGCTCGGCAACACCACCATCACCTCCACCGGGCCCTATTTCATCCCCAACGTCAAGACGGACGTGTACGGCGTCTATACCAACAACGTCCCTACGGCGGCCTTCCGTGGCTTTGGCGCGCCCCAGGGGCTCTTCATGGCCGAGATGCAGATGAACAAACTGGCCGAGGCCCTGGGGATGGACCCGGTCGAGTTCCGGCGGCGCAACGCCTTGAAGGAAGGCGATACGCTGGGAGTGGGCACGCCCGCCCCGGGTCCGGTGACGGTGCGCCAGGTGCTTGATGCGGCTGCGGAAAAGTTCGGTTGGGATGAATCCGCGAAGGGCGCGATGCAGGATGAGGGCGCCGTCGTCCGGCGCGGGCGCGGCTTCGCCTGCGGGTTCAAGAACGTCGGCTTCAGTTTCGGTTATCAGGAAAATTGCTGGGCGCGCGTGGAATTGCACGGCAAGGCCGAGATCGAGCAGGTGGTCGTCTATCACGCCGGCGCGGAGGTCGGCCAGGGGACGCATACCGTGATGGCGCAGATGGCCGCCGAGGCGGTCGGTGTGCCCTATGAGAAGGTGACCATGGTCGTCTCGGATACCGCCGTGACGGGGAACTCCGGCAGCGCCTCCGCCTCGCGCATGACCTTCATGGCAGGGAATGCCATCAAAGGCGCCGCCGAGGCCGCGTTGAAGAAGTGGCAGGCCGAGGAGCGTCCCGCCATCGCCGAATATACCTACCTGGCTCCCAAAACGACCCCCTTCGATAAAGAGACCGGTCACTCCATGCCCAACTTCGCCTATGCCTATGCCGCCCAGGCGGTGGAGGTCGAAGTGGATACCGAGACCGGTCACGTTCGGTTGCGGCGCGTCGTCTCCGCCGACGACGTGGGGCAGGCCATCAACCCCGCGCTGGTCGAGGGTCAGATCGAAGGCGGTGTGGTGCAGGCGCAGGGATACGCCGTGCTGGAGGAGTTCAAGGTGCAGGATGGCCGCGTACTGACCGACCAACTGAGCACCTACCTCATCCCGACCATCCTGGATATTCCCGAGAAGGTCGAGTCGGTCATTGTGGAGGTGCCCGATCCCATCGGCCCCTGGGGCGCGCGCGGACTGGGTGAACTGCCCTTCCTGCCGCTCGCTCCGGCGGTCGCAGCCGCCGTCCACGATGCGCTCGGCGTGTGGATTGATGAACTGCCTCTCACTCCGGAGCGCGTGCTGCGCGCCCTCGGAAAGATATAATCCACCCCGGTCCCCCCGATGATTGAGCGATGGCTCGCTTTCCTGACGCGCAATCGCTATAAGATTGCCGTCTTTGCCTTGCTGACCGCGGCGTCCGTCTTCTGCGTGATGCTGGTCGCGGCGCGCGTCGCCTACAGCGATTCGGCGCGTTATACCAACCTGGTCTGGAACCTCTTCCTGGCGTGGATCCCCTTCCTGCTGGCCTACGTGGTCTACGCCCTTTCCTGGCGGCGCTTCTGGCTGTATTTCGCCATTCCCACCGTGGCCTTCCTTTGGTTGATCTTCTATCCCAACGCGCCCTACATCCTGACCGACCTGCAACACCTGGCGACCTACGCGGCGGACGCGCCTCTGTGGTTCGATGTCATCCTGCTGGTCTGGTTCTCGTGGACGGGATTGCTCCTCGGCCTGGTCTCTCTCTACCTGATGCACGAGGTCGTCCATCGGAATTTTGGGCGTCTGGCGGGATGGCTCTTCGTCTTCGCCGTCTCCGCGCTGAGCAGTGTGGGTCTCTATCTGGGGCGCTTCGCCCGCTGGAACTCCTGGGACCTGTTGCAAAACCCCTCCGAGGTGGCCATGGACATCCTGGGGTGGGTGGTGTCGCCCAACCTGCGCCTGCTTGCTTTCGCCACGCTCTTCACCCTCTTCTTCCTCTTCGCCTATCTCACCCTGTACGCCTTCGGCCATCTCCTGCGTGAGGGCGAAGAGGGCACCGCTCCTCATCGTCTACCATGGGCGCGCTGATCCTCCTGCGCGGCGGCGGGGACCTGGCCTCCGGGGTCGCCTACCGCCTGTACCGTGCCGGGCTGAAGGTCGTCATCACCGAACTGCCCGAACCGCTGGCCGTGCGTCGCCGCGTTGCCTTTGCCGAGGCCGTGTACACCGGTCGACACACGGTGGAGGGGGTGACGGCTCGTCGCGCCACGCCGGATGAAGTTGATGATGTGTTGGGGGAGGGGGACATCCCCGTCGTCGTGGACCCGGCTGCCGACATCCTGAACGACTCCCGTTACCCGTTCCTCGTCCTGGTGGATGGGCGGATGACGAAACGCCCCCCCGACCTGGGCCTGGACGCCGCGCCCCTGGTCATCGGACTCGGCCCGGGCTTCGTCGCCGGGGAGAACTGTCACGCCGTCGTCGAGACCCATCGCGGGCACACGTTGGGGCGCGTCTACTGGCAGGGGGCGCCGTTGGAGGATACCGGCATTCCCGAGGCCGTGGCCGGTCACCGCGCCGACCGCGTCCTGCGCGCTCCGGCGGACGGCGTCCTCAAAGCATACGTCGAAATCGGGGAGCACCTTGAGCAGGGACAGGTCATCGCCGATGTGGCCGGTCAACCCATCCGGGCGCCGTTTGGTGGCGTGCTGCGAGGGCTGGTCCATCCGGGATTGCGCGTGCAGCAGGGGATGAAAGTGGGCGACCTGGACCCGCGCGACGACCCGCGTTACTGCACCCTGATCTCCGATAAGTCCCTGGCCATCGGCGGCGGTGTGCTGGAAGCCATCCTCAGCCGCGTCGACCTGCGCGCCCGTCTGTGGGATTGACCTATGTTGGCAGAGTGACTTTCAAGGGCGGCGAGGTGATGAGAGGAAGCATCTTGCCCTGGGGTATAATGTCCCTATGGGGAATGTGCTTCTACTGGCTACCTTGGGGAGCAAAGCTCAACTAATCACGTTGGCGCTGGATTGTCTGCGCGAGCAAGGGGTAGAGCCGCGAGAAATCGTTGTTGTGCATACGCGGCGTGAGCGTCCGGAAACGGCGCGGGCCTTGAAGCGGTTAGATGAAGAAATCGAGCGAGGAGGGATGCCGCCATACCGCTCGCTGGAACTCAGTGGTCCGCAGGGGGTATTGCGTGATGTCACCGCGCCGGAGGAGGTCGAGATCGCCTTTCGCCGCCTGTATGAAGAAGTGCGGGAGGCGAAACTGGCCGAGAAGACGGTTCACATGCTCATCGCCGGAGGGCGTCGCACGTTGACCGTCTTCGGGATGGCTGTGGCACAGATGCTCTTCGATGACGATGACCGCCTGTGGCATCTCGCCTCCCACCCTGACCTGGAGGCCTCCGGCGCCCTGCACGCCCGACCGGGCGAATGGGCGCGCCTGATCCCCATTCCTGTCATCCCCTGGGGGCGTCTGTCGCCCGTCTTCGACGCCTTGCGCGATGTGAGCGATCCTTTCCAGGCCGCCCAACGCCTGGCCGACCTCCGCCTCCATGAGCAGTGGGACGCGGCGCGCATCTTCCTGCTCACCAAAATCACCCCCGCCGAACAACAAGTGGTGGACTTACTCGTGGGAGAGGGACTGAGACAGGCGGAGATTGCGGAGCGCCTCCACCTTTCGCCGCGCACGGTAGAACAGCATCTGCGCGCCGTCTATCGCAAAGCCGCAGAACACTGGCAGGTGAGTGAAGTCAACCAGACACGCCTGGTTCGTCTCCTGCTCCCCTTCTATCAATGGAAAAGCGGAGGAATTACGGGAAATCCCCCATGACGAATATGTGCTGAAGTGCTAGACTGATAACACCCCGGAGTAGGGCTTACACAACATTCACGCAGGCGTAATGCTTCGTGGTAAACCACCCTCTTCGGTGGTCAGGGAGCCCGGCTTCCTCGGAGTAAGCCCGTAACTCCTGCCTGGAGTAGATGCCTGTAAGGAGGACAGATGACGAAAGAGATATACCAGATCGCCCTGGCAGGGCTGTTGCATGACATCGGCAAGTTCGCGCAGAGGAGAGCGGAAGGCGGTTCGCTGGAAAGTGAGGACGCGAAGCAGATGTATGGGCACTATCATGCCATGCTGACAGCAGATTTTCTCAAGGAAATCCTGCCGTTTGGCGATGACGTGCGTTTGCCTGCCGCCAATCACCACGTGCCGCAAAGTCAGGCGGATTGGGTCGTCAAAGCTGCCGATGTGCTCTCGGCAGGTGAACGCGCCGATCCA
>RFJH01000190.1 GCA_003694975.1 Anaerolineae bacterium
ACAATAGGCTTGCGTCATTAGGTACCGCGGCAAGGAGGGCCTCATTATGAGCGGCCTTGTGTGTGACGCAGCCCGAGAGTCAAAGTCTGCGCGGGGAGATGGCGTGAAAGTGTCAACCAGATCCTGAACCATCCCAAGGGTTGCTCTGGAATTCACAGAAGGGAACCATGAGGCCGATTCAGTTGCAACTGCAGAACTTTCTTTCCTACGGTAGCGACGTGCCGCCCCTTCGTTTCGATGGCATGCACGTCGTTTGCCTTTCCGGCCCTAACGGTCACGGCAAGAGCGCGCTTCTGGACGCTATCACCTGGGCCTTGTGGGGAAAATCTCGCGCCCGAAGTGATGATGACCTCATCCACTATGGGCGTCAACACATGCTTGTGGACTTCGAGTTCCTTCTTGAAGACCAGCGCTACCGCGTGCGGCGAGAGCGCGTCATCCGCGGGAAAACGCGGCGCAGCGGCCTGGAATTGTTCGTGTGGGATCCGAGCAAGGAAACGTGGCGGCCGCTGACCGGCACCAACATGCGCGAGACACAGAGGCACATCATCAACCTGTTGCGCCTGGACTACGAGACCTTCATCAACTCCGCTTACCTCAAACAGGGCCGCGCGGACGAGTTCACCGTAAAGACCCCCGGCGAGCGCAAACGCATCCTGGCCGAGATCTTGCACCTTGATCGCTACGCGGAACTGGAAAGGCGCGCCCGCGAACACATGCGCCAGGCAGAGCAACAGGTGCACGTTCTTACCCATCAGCGAGAGGCCATCGAAGCCGAAATCGCGCAAGAAACGCGCTATCGCGAGGAACTCCAGGCCGCGGAAACCTTCCTGGCCGACCTGGTTCGCCAGCGAGAGGCTGCCCAGGCCCGTGAGAACGAACTCCAGACTCTGGTGGAGACGCTGAAACAGTTGGAGGAGACGGCCCGCCGGCAGACCCGAAGGGTGCGCGAATTGCGGGAAGAGATTCGCTCCCTCGAGGAACGCGTCGCCGGGTTGCGCACGCGCCTGGAGGACGCTCGTGGTCGGCTGGCGCGGCGGGAGGAGATCGAAGAACGGCGGCGGGAATATCTGCGCCTGCAGGCGGAAAATGCCCGCTGGGACGAGATCCTGCAACAACAGGCGGTCCTGCAAGGCCGCCTGCAAAGGGCCGAGTCGGCACTTCACGAGGCGCGCCTTCGCATCGAGCGACAACTGGCCCAGATCAGTCAGACCATCACCGATCTGCGTCGGCGGGCAGCCCGCGGGGAAGAGGCAGCCCGGCGCATGGCTGAGGCCGAGGCCCAACTGCAGCATCTCGCCGACGTGGAGGCCCAGTACAACGCTCTGCGCGATCAAGTCACCCGGTGGAAGGAAGAGCGTGCGACACTGGAGCAGACCCTGAGGCGACTTAAGCAAGACATGCAGGATTTGAAGGAACGGATGGACCGGCTGGAGGGGGCGCGGGAGGAGCCCGAATGTCCCCTTTGCGGTCAGCCGTTGACCGAAGAGCACGTGACGGCGATGCTGAGTCAATTGCACGAACAGGGCGCGGCGATGCGCCAGGCCTATGATGGCGCGCGGGCACGTCTGAACGAGATCAACGCTTCCCTGGCCCAGGCCCAGAACGACCTGAAGCAGATGGAAAGAAGGCTGGCGGAAAAACCGCGCTGGCAAAGCCAGTTCGCCCGCGCGGAACGCGACCGAGACGACGCCGAACAGGCGGCCCGTCAACTGGAAGAGGCAGAAAAGGAACACGCCCGCCTGACCGCCGAACTGGAAAGTGGCGCCTTTGCCGCTGACCTGGCCCAGGAAGTGCAGCACGTGCGTGCACAGTTGGCCGCGCTCGGCTACGACGCTCAGGCCCACGAGGAGACACGGGAGGCCCTCAAGGCGTTGAGTGGTGTGGAGGAAGAATATCGCGCGCTGCTGCTGGCGGAGCAGGAGGTGGGCAACCTGGAGAATCAGATTCAGGATCTGGACGCTCAGATCAAACGGCGCCGTGAAACGCTGGCTGAGGAAGAGGCCCACCTTGAGGAGATCAACGAGCGTGTGCGCAAGTTACCCGAGGCGGAGCAGCAATTGCGAGCGCAGACCCGTGAGGTTGATCGCCTGACACGGCAGGAACGGGAGGCTCACACCCGCGTGGGCGGATTGCGCCAACAACTCGCTGCCATTGAGGCGCAGAAAAAGCGCCTGGCCACACTGGAGAATGACATCCAAAGGCACCGGGAGATGGTGGGCATCTTTGGCGACCTGGTGCAAGCGTTTGGGAGGAATGGGCTACAGGCCATGATCATCGAGGCGGCGCTGCCGGAGATCGAGGAAGAAGCCAACCGCCTCCTTGCCCGCATGACCGGCGGACGCATGACCGTCCGCCTGAAGACGCAGCGGGAACTGCGCAGCGGTGACGCCGCGGAAACGCTGGACATCGAAATCGCCGACGACATGGGGGTTCGTCCCTACGAGATGTACTCGGGAGGCGAAGCCTTCCGCATCAACTTTGCCCTGCGCATCGCGCTGAGCAAACTGCTCGCCCGCCGCGCCGGCGCCAGCCTGCGCAGCCTGTTCATCGACGAAGGGTTTGGCAGCCAGGACAACGAGGGCCGGCTTCGCCTGGTGGACGCCATCAACAGCATCCAGGATGAGTTCGACCTGATCGTGGTCATCACCCATATCGAGGAACTGAAAGAAGCCTTCCCCGTTCGCATCGAAGTCTTCAAGGGGCCCAACGGCTCCACATTTACCATCACATGAGGAGAAATCGGCCTTGATGCAGACAGAACGACCATCGGCTTCGCAAGAGGAACCGCTGTTGAATGCGGCCGTCATCGGCGTGGGCACGATGGGCCGCAACCACGCTCGCGTGCTTGCCAGCCTGCCCCACGTCCAACTCGTCGCCGTCGCTGACGTGGACGAGGACGCCGCGCGGCAGGCGGCCTCCACATATCGGGCACAGGCGTACACGGACTACCGCACCATGTTCGACCGGGAAGCGCTTGACCTGGTCATCATCGCCGTACCTACACGCCTGCACATGCCCATTGCCCTGGAGGCCATCGAGCGCGGTATCCACTGCCTGATTGAGAAGCCCATCGCCAGCAGTGTGGAAGAGGGGGAGCACATCGTGGCCGCTGCCCGCCAGGCCAGTGTGAAGGTCACCGTGGGCCACATCGAGCGCTTCAACCCCGCTGTGCTGGAGTTGAAGCGACGGCTGGCGGCCGGCCAACTGGGCCGTGTCTTCCAGGTCATGGCCCGCCGCGTGGGCCCCTTCCCCCCCAGGGTGACGGACGTGGGCGTTGTCTTCGACCTGGCCACTCACGAACTGAACATCATGGAATATCTGGTCGCGTCACCCATCGCCAGCCTGTACGCGGAGACCGAGCAGGAAATTCACGTCCACCACGAAGACCTGCTCTCCGGTCTGCTCAGATTCGAAAACGGCACCGTAGGTGTGCTGGACATCAATTGGCTCACACCGAAGAAAATTCGCGAGTTGACCCTTATCGGCGAGCGGGGCATGTTCCAGGTCAACTACCTGACCCAGGAACTGCACTTCATCGAAAACGGCGAAATCACCGACCAGTGGGACGGGCTGGTGGCGCTCATGGGCGTCTCCGAGGGGCGGCACATCAAGTATGAACTGCAGCGCCGCGAGCCCCTGCGCCTGGAACTGGAACACTTCGTGCGTGCCGTCCTGGACGATGTGCCCCCCCTCATATCGCCCGAGGAAGCGCTGCGCGCCGTCTACCTGGCGGAAAAGATGCTCGAATCCGGGCGGCGACACGAGGTCGTGTATTTGGACAACGGGCGCTACCACGAGAAACTGTTCGCCCACGTCGCCAACCACGGAAGGTAAATGGTAGGGGCGACGCCCGCGTCGCCCCATAGGCATCAAGTTAAGCGTCTCGAGATGTCGAAATAGTGCTCTTCTTGTCGCGGTCCATTGTGACGCTAGCCCATTGTCGGGAAATAGCAGATCCCGGCCCAGGTCGCAACCATGGAGAGAGA
>RFJH01000191.1 GCA_003694975.1 Anaerolineae bacterium
CGATAAGCGTGTCGTCATTCTGGACGATGTCATCAGCACCGGCTCGACGTTGCAAGGGATGCGGCTGTTGGTCGAGAAAGCGGGTGGGGAGATCGTGGCCGAGGCGGCCATCTTCACGGAGGGAGAACAGGCGAAATGGAAGCACGTCATCTCGCTGGGGCATTTGCCGCTCTTCACCGATGACTAAGCTGCCTCTTTCTCCGCACCGCGAATCAGCCTCTCTTTCTGTGCATGGGTCATCGCCTTGATGACCCGTTCTCGCTTCATCGCCGCGCGGCGGTCCGGCTGTTCTTCCACATAGACCAGGCGCACCGGTCGGCGGGAGCGGGTGTAGCGCGAGGCGCGTCCGGCATTGTGCTCACGCTCGCGGCGGGAGGGATCGGTCGTCCAGCCGGTGTAGTACGTCCCGTCGGCGCATTCCAGGATGTAGCAGTAGCAGGGTCTCACCGCTTGCGTGGCTTTCCGAGCGAACCGAAGAGCAGGCGCTGAAGGCGTTCGCCGAAGGAGGGGATCTCCGGCGGCTGTGGCCCCTCGCTCTCGCGATCGGGGGTCAATCTATCGCCCAGCCAGGTTGCCCGCGCCTCCCGCGCCCGATCCAGATACGCCGCGAGGCTTTCTCCGTCCTGATGCGCAATCCCCTCACGCAACTTCTGTAGTGCGACGATGACGTCATCCAGTACCCGCGTCACGTTTTCGAGGTTGAGAAGGAGGGCTTCCCTCAAGTCGCTCAATTCATCTTGATAAGCCATCGGCGCGGTGACCTCGGCGTAAGCGCGCCCGGCCAGACGGCGTCCTTCGCGCCAGCCCGGTTGATTCATCGTCGCGTGGACGAGGGCTGCTGCCATCAAGCGTGGCAGGATGCGCGTGGCGGCCACCAGGCCATCCGTCTCATCCAGATCGGCGTAAAGGGGAGAGGCCCCCAAAACCTGCGCCAGTTCGGAGGCCAGGCGCAACGCCTCGCCGGAAGCGTTCGGCGGCGCGCCGATCACCATCAACCCCCCTTCAAACAAATCCTCCTGAGCCGCTTCCGGGCTGCGTTCCCGTCCATACAAATAGCGAGGGTTGAAAACCGGCAGGAGTCCGAGATACGAACGGCCTGCGGGGAGCAACTCTTCCGCCCACGTACTGGCGGCGCGCTTGACCGGCGCGGTATCCATGACCACGGCGCCCTCCTCAAGCCCAGGCGCGATGGCTTCCATCGTCTCGCGCAGTTCCCCCGCAGGCAGGCACAAGAGCACCAGTTTCGCCCCACGAACCGCCTCGCGGGGATCGCCGCGGACGACATCCAGAGCGCCATAGCGGCGCGCGTCCCGTGCCAGAAGAGGGTCACTATCGTAGCCAACGCGGCGGAAGCGGTCGGGGTGGCGCCCCAGCCGCAGGCCAATCGAGGCGCCGATCTGCCTCAAGCCGATAATCGCAACATGAGAGGTCATGCCGTCTCCTTTTGAACCGGGGATACCCCCCGCCGATTATAACACCCCCTAGAATCACGAGAGCCGGGGACGCCGACCCCGGCCCTCTTCTGAAAGGAGGAGAAGAGAAATCACCTTACGCCCTAAAATTTATCACAGTTCTCCTGATTATGCTTGACGCTTTCCCTACGCTTTCCCTACGCTTTCCCTACAGTTGACAAAGTTGTTAAGGTACAATGGACGCGACATGAACGCGCAGCCCCCTTCTCTGCTCTACACCGGTGAAGTGAAAAACACCCCCCTGGGCGATTTGCGCGTCGCCCTCTCGGACCGGGGCCTGGTCGCCGTGACCTGGGACATGACCCCCGCCCGTTTCGCGGAACACCTGGAGCGGCGCTTCAAATGCCCTGTGCAGCCCGATGAGGAGAAGACCGCCGAGGTGGCGCGTCAACTGCGCGAGTACCTCAACGGCGAGCGACGGGAGTTCACCATCCCCATTGACTGGTCCTTCCTGCGCCCCTTCCAGCGCAAAGTCTTGCAGGCCACTTTCGCCATCCCCTACGGCGCGACGCGCACCTATGGCGATCTCGCCTTCGAGGTGACCGGCAACCGACGCGCGGCGCGCGCCGTGGGCCGCGCCGAGGCCACCAACCCGATGCCCCTGGTCATCCCCTGTCATCGCGTCATAGGAGCGAACGGCAAATTGATCGGCTACGGCGGCGGGGAAGGATTGAAAACGAAAGAGTGGCTGCTGAAACTGGAAGGCGCCGTGCTGACGTGAGAAGGCTCATCCCCCAACGCGCACCGTCCCCCCCTCGACCTGCCAGACAGTAGCCCCTCGCACGAACGACTCGTCAAAAGCGCTCAGGTCTGTCGTGGTCAACAAAGCCTGCTCGCTCTCGCCGAGGTAATCCAACAGGTCGGCGCGGCGTTGGGTGTCCAGTTCTGCCATGACCTCGTCCAGAAGGATGACCGGCCACTGGCCGGTTTTCTCTTTCAGCCAGGAGACCTCGGCCAGTCTGAGGGAGAGCAAGGCCGTGCGGATCTGGCCGCGCGAGCCGTAGAAGCCCAAATCCACGCCATTACCGAGAAAGCGCACCTCGTCGCGGTGGGGGCCGATGGTCGTCACGCCGCGCGTGATTTCCTCGCCGCGCAGGCGCTCCAGGCGTTCCAGGAAGCCCCGGCGGATCTCCTCCGGCGAGAGGCCGGAGCGGTCTGCGGGGGTGTCCATCGGCAGGGCGTATTGCCGTTGTGGGGCGGGGAGGGGATCGTAGGAGGGACGGTAATCCAGGCGGAGCACCTCGGCAGCGCGCGTCAGGCGGTGGTGGATGCGCGTGGCCTGTTTCTCCAATTCTTTCACGGCGTGGATGCGGTAGTGGATAATCTTCGCCCCCAGGTCGGCGAGGGTCTCGTCCCAGAACGTCAATTGGGCGAGGTCACCGCCGCGCTCAGCGATCTGCTTGAGGAGGGCATTGCGCTGGCTGAGTGCCTTCCGATATTCACCCAGCAGCGATGCGTAGCCGGCGATGGCCTGCGCCAGAGTCAGGTTGAGGTAGCGTCGTCGCTCCTCCGGCCCGCCTTCGATGATTTGCGTCATCTGTGGGACGAAGATGACGGCGTTGAAGTGCCCGATGGCCTCGCTCAGGGGGCGTTTGACGCCATCGATCAGCACTTCCTTGCGCAGGCGACGCCCGTTCGTGCCGACGGCTTCCAGGATCAGGCGCACCTCGATGCGATGTCGGGATTCGCCGCGTCGGTATTCCCCCACCAGGCGCGCCACGGCCAGGGGTTCGCGCGCCGCGAGGAAATTGACCAGGTGGCGGTCTGTGTGAGTTTGGAAAGAGGTGAGCGCGGCAAGGAAATAGACCGCTTCCAGGAAACTGGTCTTTCCCTGGGCGTTCCCACCGACGAGCAAAATCACCCGCCGGGGGATTTCGATATCCAGGCGGGCGAAGGTGCGGAAGTTGGTCAGCGAGAGATGGGTCAGGTACATCGTATCGGTCGCTTGGCGGCCGGAGATCAGACGCGGTCGGCCACCGGCTCCTCCGGCGTCCAGACGCGCTCGGCGCGGTCGGTGAACAAGATGCCGTTCAGATGGTCGACCTCATGTTGGAAAATGCGCGCCAGCCAGCCTCGCGCCTTGATCTTCAGCGGCTGGCCGTGGCGATTCTGCCCCTTGACCGTCACCGAGAGATAGCGTTCCACCTCCCCGACCAGCCCCGGGATGGAAAGACATCCTTCCACCCCCATCTCTGTCTCCTTAGAATGCCGCGTGATTTTCGGGTTGACCACCACGTAGAGTTTCGGTTCGGCAGCCTCATCTTCCTCGTCCTCTGCGTACTCGACGACGATAAGGCGCTGCGATACGGCTACCTGGGGCGCGGCCAGACCGACTCCCGGCGCGGCGCGCATCGTCTCGATCATATCGTCAATCAAACGCTGTAACTCATCATCAAAGCGGGTCACCGGACGCGCTTTGCGCCGTAAGACCTCCGCCGGTACGGTTACGATTTCTCTCAGAGCCATCACTTACCTCTCAATCAACATAATCCGTAGTATTCTACTCCATTTCGCCTTCATCGTGTTCCCCGCTCAGTTCGCCTTCGACACGACTCCCCGGTTCGAGTTCTGTCTCGCGCAATTCATGGTACGTGACCAGCCATTCGGCAATGCGTTCGCGCTCAGCCCTTTCTGCTGCCTCTTTCTTCCTGGCAAGGCGCACGATGCGCCGACGATCAATGTCCTGCTGCACACCTGCAGGGTCGTACACATCTTCGAAGACCAGTTGTGTCGCCCCCACCGTGATATAGACCGACCCGAAGTTGAATAGATATCCCAGAAGACCACGGCGGGTATATTCCGTGCTTAAAATGTTCTCCAGAGGAGCGGAACGACGTTCCACCGTGCCGAACGGTTTGCGGTCCACATCCAGGATTTGCTCCGAGGTCACCTGGAAAATATCATTGCTCCAGTCAACGAGTTCATACCACCACCACAGCAGAAAGGGGATCATTCCCGCCAGGGTCACCACCGTCAGGGTATCAAAACGCCACCCTCCTGTATCCGTTCGCGAGATCAGGTTTAGCGTTGGCGAGGTCGCCAGACGATACAGACGATAACCCAGCAATCCCAGCAACGTAAAGAGAAAGAACGAGGGTTGAGCCGTCTGACGAACCAGGACAATCCAGTGTTTACGGTAAGTGATGGTTTCCCCTTCCTCAAAGCGCGCTTTGAACAGCGACCCTCCCAGAAGCATCCGTAACCATCCGACCTTCTCCGGCGGTTCCTCCTCTTCCGGCGTGGTAGACCGGGCAGTCTCATCCGGCGCGGGCAGCCCCAGGCGGTCACGGATGGCCTGTTTCATGGCCTCCTTCTCGGCGCGCAAGGCGACCTCCTTCGCTCTTTGCCACATTTCTTCAATCACATGAGCGAGTTGGTAGGGGTGATTGGCCATGCGCAAAACAATACGCCCCACGAAGGTGCGTACGTTGATATCCCCGTAATCCAGTAACCGTCCTACCAGATCGGTCTCCACATCTACAGAGATGATGGCCGAAAGAGGCGCTTCCTGGCGGCTATCATAAATACCTACTACCCGCTCCAGCCAAACCACGCGTTGATTGGTCACAATGTAATAGTCGTTTCCCCAATCCACGATGATCCACAATGTCCAGAGCAGTACCAGGAGCAAAGCGCTTCCCCCAAGGATGGCGGCCACAATGGACTGGCCGGCCCAGGCCGAGAGGAGCAACAGAGCAGGGATAACCAACGCCAGGAATGGGCCGATCAGGCCACGCGCCAGCAACACAGGGTGCTTGCGAGTCAGATAGTACACTACCTCCCGCTTATGCAGCCACTTGAAGCGCATCCGATAGGCCATCCGCCGGCTGCGAACCGATACGGCCAGATTGGCCTTGAAGGAGGAGTAACGCTTGAGCACATCTCGCAAGTCGCTACGGTTCAGGGCCAGCAGCAAAGTCTCGTTCTCCGCGATCACGGTCGCGGAGCGCCGCGCGCGCGGTCGCAAGGCCGCTTCGCCAAAGTAATCCCCCTCTGTCAGGGTAGCCACGTTTACCTCTTCGCCCTTCTCCAGACGCACCACACGCACACCACCGCGATAAATCAGGTAGAGATGGTCGGCCTCTTCCCCCTCGTTGAACACGACCTCGTCCGAACGGAACCCCCGTTCTTCCAGGCGCGCCGCGATATCGGCCAGTTGCTCGTTCGAGAGGCCGCGAAACAGATGACAGCGTTGTAGAAAGGCGATTCGTTGCTCTTCCCTGATCACGCCGTTATTCTAGCACGAAAGGGTCAGGCATAACGTACAATCGTACAGCCATACGCAGGCGTGACCTCAATCTCCGGCTTGCCCCCGGCCAGAAGGGCTTCCACAGCGTCCTTGAGATAGTGCCGCCTTGGTTGTGGTTGGCGAAAGGTGACGTCATCAAACGCGCCCTGGTAACGCAGTATGCCCCGATGGTCTATAAGGAAGACGTGTGGCGTGGTGAGCGCGCCGTAGAGATCGGCCACTTCGTGCCGCGCATCGTACAGGACGAGGGGCAGACCGCGCGCCTGCGAGACGCGTCGCAGCATCTCCAACGGCTCGTTAGCATTCGATGCGATGGGGAGAAGCACCACCGCATCTCCCCAGGTCTTCAACCAGGGAAGCAACGACTCGTCCGCGCGCGCCGCCTGGGGACACTCCGCCGACCAGAAGTTGACGATTACGATGCGTCCGCGATAGTCGCTCAGGCGGTGTGTGTTGCCGTCCAGGTCGGGGAGGGTGAATTCCGGGGCTAACTGGCCAGTCTGGAGGGTTGTTTCCATAGTGAAGATTATACTCAACGCTCCTGAAGAATGCCGGTACATCACGAGTGGGCACAGCCCGTTCATGCTGTGACCACAAGCCCGGAAATCGAGTACAATCCCCCCATGCGAAAACGCTGGCAATTCTGGCTCGGCGTGGCGATCAGCCTCCTCTTCATCTGGCTGGCGCTGCGCGGTCTCCATCTGGATAAATTCTGGCAGACCCTCCGCCAGGCGCAATACATCTGGCTCCTGCCCGGCGTGGCGGTCTATTTCATCGCCGTGTGGGTGCGGGCGTGGCGCTGGCACTACCTGTTGGGACCAATGAAGCGCATCCCCACGCGGACGATGTTCCCCATCGTCGCCATCGGCCATATGGGCAACAACGTCTATCCGGCGCGGGCGGGGGAGGTGCTGCGGGCGGTGATCCTGAAGCGGCGCGAGGGAGTCTCGGTCTCGGCTTCGCTGGCGACGATTATCGTGGAGCGCATTTTCGATGGCGTGGTCATGCTGGCTTTCGTGTTTCTCAACCTGCCCGAACTGGCGCGCCTGGAGGGGCACTCCGGTTTCATCGGCGATATTCAAACCCTGGCGCTCTGGGGCGCGGGGGCGTTCCTCGGCGCGCTGGCTCTCTTCCTGCTGGCGGCCATGTTTCCTCAGGTGACGGCGAAGATCGGCCTGTGGCTGATCACCCACCTCACGCCACGCCGCTTGCACGCACGCATCCTCGGCCTGATGACCCGTTTCCTGGATGGCCTCGCCTCCCTGCGCTCACCGCTCAACGCCTTGATGGTCTTTCTGACCTCGGTGGTCATCTGGCTGCTGGAGACGGGGAAATACTGGTTCGTGATGCACGCCTTCGATTTCAGCGTCAGTTTCTTCGCCCTGATGCTGATGAACGGCATCGTGAACCTGGCGACGACGATCCCCTCCGCGCCGGGCTATATCGGCACGTTCGACGCGCCGGGCATCGCCGTGCTGACCGCCTACGGCGTGGAGCAGGCCACCGCCGCCGGATATACGCTCGTGCTGCACGCCGCGCTGTGGCTGCCGATCACTGCCCTGGGCGCGTATTACCTGGCGCGGGAGGGCATCCGCTGGAGCGATTCGCTGCGCGCCGAGGTGAGGGAGTGAGGCGGCCACGGATTACACAGATGGGCGCGGATGATTTTCTTCGCCACGGATTGACACGGATGAGCACGGATGACTCTTTCCCTCCACAGATTGACACAGATAAACACGGACAACTTTTCCCGCACGGATTGCACGGATGGATTCGGGAGTCCAAGAGATTGAAACCAACGGGAGTCGCTGTCAAATGAAGATTGCCATCATCGGAGCCGGTTTCGGCGGCATGGCCGCCGCCTATGACCTGTTGAAGGCCGGGCATCGCGTCGTCCTCTACGAAGCGGCGGAGCACGTTGGCGGGCTGGCCTCCGGCTTCAAGGAGCCGCATTGGGAATGGTCGGTGGAGCGTTTCTACCACCACTGGTTCGCCACAGACCACCACATGTTGGGCCTGATCCGCGAACTGGGCTGGGAAGACCAGGTGCTCTTCCCGCGCCCTTATACGGTGCTCCTGCACAACGGGAAGTGGTATCCCTTCGACTCAATCCTCCAGGCACTGCTCTTCCCGGGCCTGGGCTGGGGCGTGGACAAAGTCCGCTTCGGGCTGGTGGGGCTGTATCTGCGCCTGACGAACAATTGGCGCCCGCTGGAGAAGGTCACTGCCGAGGCGTGGATGCTCAAATGGGCCGGGAAGCGCGTCTACGAGAAGATGTGGCGACCGCTCCTGGTCGGCAAGTTCGGCCCCTATTACCGGCAAGTGCCCATGTCCTGGTTCTGGGCGCGGCTCAAAGCGCGCACGACACGCCTGGGGACCTTCGAGGGCGGCTTCCAACGTTTTGCCGACCTCTTCGCCGAACGCCTGCGCGAGATGGGCGCGGAGATCCGCCTTTCGACTCCGGTCACGCGCATCGAGCGGGACCAGGCCTCGGGTCTGCGCGTGACGGAGCGCTCCGGGGCGGAGACGTTCGAGCGGGTGCTGGTCACGGTCTCTCCGGCGGCGATGGCGCGTCTCGTCCCGTCCCTTCCGAAGGACTACCTCCAGGGTCTCCTCGCGCTGAAGAGCATGGGCGCGGTGGTGATGGTGCTTTCGTTGAAACACAGGCTCTCGGAGGAGGGCTATTACTGGTTCAACCTGCCGAAGGAGGCCGGGTATCCGTTCCTGGCGCTGGTGGAGCATACGAATTTCGTGCCGCCGGAGAAGTTCGGCGGGGAGCACATCGTCTATGCGGGGGATTACCTGGAGGAGGGACACGAGTATTTCTCGCTGAGCGAGGGGGAATTGCTGGAGCGCTTCCTGCCCGCTTTGCGGCGCTTCAACCCTGCCTTCGAGCGCGCCTGGGTGAACAAGGTGTGGGTCTTCAAGACGAAGTACGCCCAGCCTGTGCCGCAGGTGAATCACTCGCGCCACATCCCCCCCATCCAGACGCCGATTGAGGGGCTGTATTTCGCTTCGATGAGTCAGGTCTATCCCTGGGACCGGGGGACGAATTACGCCGTGGAGATCGGGCGGCGGGCGGCGCGGTTAATGCTCGGAGGAAGCGACAGGTAAGGCCGCCGTCAAAGGTGGCCGCCACATTACGAAGCTCTGGCGGGCTTGTAGGACAACCGCTTGCAGTTGTCGCTTCCTCCTGCCGGGGCCAACCCCCCGGCCAGCACCTGTACGCCGGAGGGTAAACCCTCCGGCTCGGCATACGAAGCCCTGGCGGGCTTGTAGAACAACCGCTTGCGGCTGTCTCGCTCCTCTCGCCGGAGGCTGAAGCCTCCGGCTCAGCACATGAAGCCCTTCGGGGCTGTTTTCGACGTCTGGGCAGGTTGTAGGATGGGGATTTATCCCGTCCACCCTCGCTAAACTCCGCTGTAGCGTAGTCGAAGCGCCCCGCGCGAACGGCGTCTCGACTACGGGTCTCGATACGCTTTGCTACTCGACCCTCCGCTCGACGCGAGGCTCTCTCGACTACGGCCTTCGCCCCCCTCGACGCAAACATCGCGCTGAGCGGAGCGCCGTAGGGTGCGTAGTCGAAGCGCCTCGCTGAGTGGAGCAGAGCGAGCGCAGTCGAGGCAACCCACGCAACGGCGTCTCGGCTACGGCCTTCGGCCTCCGCTCGACGCGCTTGTTTGCCGACTAAGGCGAGGGGATGCTCTCCACCCAGCGGTTGAGACGGGCGAAAGCGGCGCCGGGCGTTCCTCGCGACGC
>RFJH01000192.1 GCA_003694975.1 Anaerolineae bacterium
CTCCACGGCGGCCAGGCGACCGTCCTCCCCGGCGATGAAGCGCACCGGCTGGGTGAGGAAGCGGTATTTGGCGCCCTCTTCGATGGCCATTTTGCGGTCTTTTTTGCCACCCGGCATTTCTTTCTCGGTACGGCGGTAGATGCATGTGACCTCTTCTGCACCGAGGCGCAGCGCGGTGCGCAGGCAGTCGGAGGCCGTGTCGCCGCCGCCGATGACGACGACGCGCTTGCCGATTTCAGGGCGTTTCCGTTTTTCGGGAGGGAGGCTATCGAAATCCACGTTGGCGCGCACCAGGAAATCGGTCGCCTCGTAGACTCCGGGAAGGTCGGTGCCGGGGGTTTTTTCCATTTTGGCGTCAATGCCCGTGCCTACGCCCAGGAAGACGGCGTTGAAGCCTTCAGCGAACAGGTCGTCCACGGTTTTGTCTTTGCCGATGTAGGTATTGCCGACGAACTTGACGCCGGCTTTTTCCAGGTCTTCCCATTTGTTCCAGACGACGTCTTTCGGGAGTTTGAAATTGGGGATGCCGTAGAGCAGCAAGCCGCCCGGGGCAGGTTTGGAATCGAAGATGGTCACTTCGTGGCCGCGCATGACGAGTTGCTCTGCACAGGCTATGCCTGCGGGCCCGGCGCCGACGATGGCGACTTTCTTGCCGGTCGGCGCGCCGACGGGGATGCGGTAGGGTTGCGTCTGCCGTTCGTAATCGGCGACGAAGGCCTCCAGGGCACCGGTGAGCACCGGTTCGTCGCTCTTGTTGCGCACGCAGGAGCCCTGGCAAAGTTGCTCGTGCGGGCAGACGCGCCCACAGATTTCGGGCATGGAACTCGTCTGGTGATAGAGTTGTGCGGCTTCCAGGAAGCGCCCTTGCTCGATCAGCCACATGGCGGAGGGGATGTCGTTGTGCGTCGGGCAGGCTTCCACACAGGGCGCCGGGTCGGGGCAATGGATACAACGGGAAGCCTCCAGGCGGGCGCTCTCCGGGTCGAGAGGGATGACCACATCGTCAAAATCCCGGACGCGTTCCTCGGGAGGGCGCAGGCGGATTCCCGAGGATGTTTTGTAGTAATAGATGCGTTCTTTTCTATCTATCGGCAGCGTATCGCTTGGGACGGCTTGCATGAAGGCCTCCTTACAAATTTCTGGCAACGTGAGCCGATTTTCACAATCCGTTCGTATCATACCCCATCTCGGAGATATTCCCCAGGTTCTAATGTCACCAAAGTAGACGACAATCATCACAATTTGGCGGGGCAGGGAAAGTTAACAAGGAAGGTCATGCCGGGGAATGAACCTCGCCGGAAGGCGCAGTTGAGAGGCTCCGTTCCGATCTCGTCAAGTGGCTCCGCTGCTCTCTTGACACCGACAGGGGATGGGGGTATAACTTACCGTACGTTCAGTAAGAAAGATCGCCCGTCCCGTGTGGACGGGTATTCTTCGGAGGAAGGAAGGCATGAAGAACTTTTGGAGCACCTGGGGCAAACGCCTCGTCTGGCTTGCCGTGATCGCGGTCGTGGTCGTCGCGGCGGTGATGTTTTCGCGCGCCCGGGCCGAGGCGGGCGATACCAACCGCTATCAAACCGTCCGCCTGGAACGCGGTAACCTGACCGCCACGGTCGGCGCGACCGGCACCGTGCGCGCCCGTCAGAGCGCCGTCCTGACCTGGCAGACCAGCGGCACCGTGGAGAAGGTCAATGTGGATGTGGGAGACCGCGTCCAGAAAGACCAGGTCCTGGCGACGCTGGAATGGACCTCCCTTTCACAAACCATCATCATGGCCAAAGCCGACCTGGCCAGCGCGGAGCGGGAACTGGAAGACCTGCTTTCTTCCAACACCGCTGCTGCTCAGGCCTGGATTGCTTTGCGCAACGCACAAGACGCCTACGACAAGGCCAAGGATTACTACGACTCACTTTTCGAGCCCTACGAATATACGGGCATCGTTTACCAGACCATTCTCACGCCGGCCGGCTGGAAGCGCGTGCCAAAACTCAAAACCTATAAAGTGGATAAAGCCGACGATGAGACCATTGCCGATGCCGAAGCCGACCTGGCACTGAAGAAGGCCCAGTTGGAGGACGCACAACGCACCTACGAGCGCCTGAAAGATGGCCCGGACGCCGTGCAATTGGCCGCTGTCCAGGCGAGGATTGACGCTGCTCGCGCGACCCTGGACATGGCGCACATCACCGCGCCGTTTGCCGGTACGATCACGGAAGCCCACCCCCTGCCGGGGGACGTCGTCTCGCCGGGGATGGTCGCTTTCCGCCTGGACGATCTCTCCGAACTCCTGGTGGACGTGGACGTCTCCGAAGTGGATATCAACCGCGTCCAAGTAGGGCAGGAGGTCACCCTGACCTTCGATGCCATTCTGGATAAGGAGTACCACGGCGTGGTCGTGGAAGTGGGGCAGGTGGGGAACGAAGTACAGGGTGTAGTCAATTTCACCGTCACTGTGAAATTGACCGATGCAGATGAGTTGGTCAAGCCCGGCATGACCGCTGCGGTAAACATCGTCGTGGAGGAACTGGACAATGTCCTCCTGGTACCCAACCGTGCCGTCCGTCTCGTGGAAGGCAAACGTGTGGTATATCTTTTGCAGGATGGACAGCCTGTGGTCGCCGAAGTGCGCCTGGGGCCCTCCTCGGATACGATGAGTGTGGTGGTCGGTGGTGATGTGCAGGAAGGGGATGAAATCATCCTCAACCCGCCCTCCCAGTTATCGCAATCTCAGGGTGGCCCGCCACCGTTCGTGCGGAGGTAGTATGACTCAAGAAAAGGATTGGGTCATCATCGCCAGGGACCTGACCAAGGTCTATCAAATGGGGACGGTGCAGGTGCATGCCTTGCGCGGTGTCTCGCTCAAGATCGCGCGCGGCGAGGTGGTCGCCATTATGGGGCCATCGGGGTCGGGGAAGTCCACGCTGATGAACATCCTGGGCTGTCTTGACCGCCCGACCTCCGGCGAATACATTCTGGATGGCGAGACCGTCGCCGACCTGACCGATGACCAGTTGGCCGATATCCGCAACCGGAAGGTGGGCTTCGTCTTCCAGAACTTCAACCTCCTGCCGCGGGCGACGGCGTTATCAAACGTGGAGTTGCCGTTGCGGTATGCCGGCGTGCGCAACGGACGGAGGAAACGGGCGGAGGAGGCGCTCCGGGCCGTTGGTCTGGGCGACCGCTTGAACCACCGCCCGACGGAACTCTCCGGTGGGCAGCAACAGCGCGTGGCCATCGCCCGTGCCCTGGTCAACAATCCGGCGATTATCATGGCTGATGAGCCGACCGGCAACCTGGATAGTAAGTCCGGCCAGGAGATTCTCAATCTCTTGCTCGAACTGAATCGTAACCTGGGCACTACGTTGATCATCGTCACGCACGACCCGAACGTTGCAGCGCAGACCCAGCGCATCATCCGCCTTCGTGACGGCTTGATTATAGACTATGGAATGCCCGAGCCTGAAGAACGCGTTGAGATGTTGAGAGGTGAAAAGCCATGAATATCTTGCAGGCCGTTGTTGAGGCGCTTGAAAGTCTGAGCGCCAACAAACTACGTTCCGGCTTGACCATTCTGGGCATTGTTATCGGTGTGGCCGCGGTGATTGCCATGCTGGCGGTGGGCCATGGTGCGGAGAACACTATTACCGGCTCTATCAGCGGCATCGGCACCAACCTGCTCTTCGTCTTCCGCGGTAGCATTGACGATTCGGTGCGCAACCCGGAACCTCTCACCCTGGATGACGCACAGGCCATTGCCGATCCCTTTGCCGCCCCATCGGTGCAGGCCGTGGCACCGATTTTACAGGATTCTGCTATCGTCACCGCTGCCGGTGAGCAGAAGACGACCACGCTCATTGGTGCCACCCCGGCGTATTTCCAGGTGCGCAATTTCCGTCTTCACGAGGGGGACGCCCTGGGCGAGGAGCATTTGCTCGGGCGCGCCTCCGTTGTCGTCCTCGGCGTGGACGTGGCCGATGCGCTTTTTGGACGCCGCGAGGGGCTGGTCGGCGAGATGGTGCGCATCGAGGGACAGCCCTTCCGCGTCATCGGCGTGCTGGAGCCGAAGGGCGGTGGTTCGTTCGGTAGTGAAGATGACCGTGTCATCATCCCGCTGACCACGGCGCAGACGCGTCTGATCCGCCGCAACCCGAGCAACCGCGTGGATATCATCATGGTGCAGGCTGTCAGTGCGGATGCCGTTCCCCAGGCGACTGAGGAGGTGGCACAAATCTTGCGCACCCGTCACCGGACCCCTGTGGGCGTGGATGACTTCACCATCTTCACCCAGCAGGATTTCCTGGATACCGCCGCGACCATTACCGGCGTGCTGACCATTTTCCTGGGTGGCATCGCGGCCATTTCCCTCCTCGTGGGCGGAATCGGTATTATGAACATCATGCTCGTCTCGGTCACCGAGCGGACGCGCGAGATCGGGCTGCGCAAGGCGGTCGGCGCGCGCAAGCGAGATATCCTGATCCAGTTCCTGACCGAATCTTCCCTGCTCAGTCTCTTCGGCGGGCTGATCGGCATCCTGTTGGGCTGGCTGATCGCCACCATCGTGGGGCGAATCGCGGCCGCTTCGGGCACGCCGTTCAACCCCGTCGTCGGGATCGACGCGGTGCTCCTGGCGACGTTGTTCTCCACGGCCGTCGGGCTGTTCTTCGGAATCTATCCCGCCAGTCGCGCCGCGAATCTGGAGCCGGTCGAGGCGCTGCGTTACGAGTAATGGAGGAGCCGTGAAACTGGCCGTTGGAGCAGACGAGCGCCTGCATGTCGTTGAGGTCGTGCTGGATTACCTTCGCGAGAAGGGGCATCAGGTCGTCTGGTATGGGCCGGAGGGAGAGGGGGAGACGGTGCCCTGGCCACAGGTGGCGCGGCAGGTGGCCGAGGACGTGGCCGCCGGGCGCGCGGACGAGGGCGTCCTTCTTTGCTGGACGGGCACCGGCGTGAGCATCGCCGCGAACAAGGTGCGCGGCGTGCGCGCTGCCCTGTGCGACGACGCCGAGACGGCGCGCGGCGCGCGTCTGTGGAATGATGCCAACGTGCTGTGCCTCTCCATGCGCCGCACCTCGGACGTGATGGCGAAGGAAATCCTGGATGCCTGGTTCGCCACTTCGGACCAGCCCAACCCGACGGACGACGCCTGCCTCGCCCTGCTGAGGGAACTGGATGAGTAGCACGAATAAGTATCACGAATGGGCATCACGAATGAGGACGAATGACACGAATGACACGAATAAGTAGCACGAATGGGTATCACGAATGGGTCGAATGACACGAATAAGTATCACGAATGAGGACGAATATCACGAATGACACGAATACGTTCTTTGTGTTCCTTTGTGCCCTTTGTGTTTAGGCCCAATCCGTGTTCATCCGTGTTCATC
>RFJH01000193.1 GCA_003694975.1 Anaerolineae bacterium
AGAAACCGTTTTTATCAAGGAGAAGGAACAATGGCTCTTTACATTCAGGCTTATCCCCGTCGTCGTTGGCGCCGACACTTTCACATGGCGCAGATGGATGCATGTGATATCTGGCTGCCGGTGAATATCCGCGAGGACGAAGACGCGTTTGAACTGACGGCGCTGGTCCCTGGCCTGAAGGCCGATGATCTGGACATTCAGGTGATCGAGGACGTTCTTCGGATCGAAGGGGAATATAAGACGGAAGATGGTGAGTACCTTCTGCAGGAACTTCCTGTGGGGACCTTCCGCCGCACGTTGCGTTTCTCCACCCCGCTGGATGCGGAGCACGTGGAAGCGACCATCAAGGATGGCGTGTTGACGCTGCATCTGCCGAAAGCGGAGTCTGCCCGGCCAAAGCGCATCAAGATTGCGAGCAAGTAAAGTAAGCCGGTGTCTTCCTCGCGCGCGAAAGCCTGCCTCCGGGCGGGCTTTCGCGCGTCTTTATAGTCTGTACCCTACATGCTCGCTCTACCCAGCGCGGGCGCTCGCTCGCCGACGCTCTCCGAGTAGACCGAGCGCAGCGAGGTCGTGTCAAGGAGAGTCCCTCGGTACGAGCACTACGTGCTCTATTCGGGGCGCGCCCCTCGGTACGCGCCCTAACGGGCGCACTCGGGGCGCGCGTTTGTGCCGGTCTCCTTGGGGAACGAGTCCGCTTCGTCCGCTCTCCGAGGGGCGACAACTGCTGAGCAGGTGTTCACAACTCGCGAGGGGCTTCGCGGCGCGAGCCGGGGTGTTCTCGCGTTATAATGGGCGCATACTTTTTTCAAGAGAGGAACCGTGTCTCGCAAAGTTGCCTTCCTGTTCTTCGGATGGTTGCTGCTCGTGATGGTGTTGGCCGGCTGTGGACGTTCTACGGCGGTCCCATCGTTGCAGGCGCCGACCGATACGCCCATTTCCCTCCCCTCTCCAACCCCGACGCCGGTTTCTCCGCTGGTAATGCTCATCGTGCCGGCGGATATGAACCCTGACCTCTCCAACCTGTATCAGGCTACTCTCTACGACCTGGCGCAACAAAGCGGATACCGCTACCAGGTGCGGAACACGCTTACCACCTCCGACCTGCAGGAACCGGGCCTGAGCATTGTGGTCGCTTTGCCTCCCGACCCCGGCCTGACCGAACTGGCCGCCGCGGCGCCGAATGTGCAATTTCTGGCCGTTGATATTCCCGGCCTGACCGCCGGTGGCAACCTGAGCGTCCTGGGGTCGGAGATCGGTCGCCCTGACATCCCCGCCTTCCTTGCCGGATACATCGCCGCCATGATCACCGAAGACTATCATATCGGTATGATCATCCCTGCCGAAAACGAGGAAGCCCAACGCGCCCTGGCTGCCTATCGTAACGGTAAGACGTTCTATTGTGGACTGTGTAACCCCTGGGCAGGTCCGTTTTACGAGTACCCCCTATGGGTTGAAATCCCCACCGATGAATCCCCTGGCGCCTACGGTGCGTATGCAGATTTCCTTATCATTCAACGCCATGTCGAAACGCTTTATCTTCATCCCGACGTCGCCACGCCCGAACTGATGACGTATATCGCGACCACCGGCGCGTGGCAGATCGGGACCGTATCGCCGCCCCAACCACAACTCCCCGGCTGGGTCGTCACCATTCAACCCGATGTCATTCAGGCGATTAAAAACATCTGGCCGAACCTGGTCGCCGGGCAAGGAGGGGTGGAGGTTGAGCCACCGCTGGTGATGGCCGATATCAACCCCGAATTGCTCACGCCGGGGAAACAACGTCTGGCCGAGGAAGTCCTGCGCGGTTTGTTGGATGGGACCATCGGCACCGGTGTTGAACCCTGAGTTCGGTTGGTTGAAGGAAGCCGCCATCCATCGGGAAAGGAGACTGTGATGCAAATCCGTTGCATGTATTGTCATACCATGTTCACACTCACACGGGAAGAGATGCTCGTCGCACTGCATACCCTGCGCGAAGAGAACTTACAGCACTACGATGCTCCCTGCCCTCGTTGTCGACGGGCCACCCCCGTGGCGCGCAAGCGCCTGGAATGGGCAAACCCCAATTGGGAGCAGGCGTATGAGGAAATGTTGAAGGAAGCCGAGAAAGCAGAGCAGGAACAGGCCGCTTTGGCGGCGGAGGCGACAAAGACGCCCCCCAAAGAGGAAAAGAAGACCTCCTCGCGAAAACGTCACGGCAGCAAGAAAAGCACTGCACAGCCGGCAAAAACACCGAGCAAGAAAAAGCCATCCGCTGCTAAAGGAAAGGGCGCAAGCAAAGCAAAGAAAAGCGCCGGGCGTTCCACGGCGAAAAAGGCGAAGAAATGAGCCTGCGCGCCGTCTGCGTTGACTTTGGCGGCGTCCTCGTCCGCACGGAGCATGAGGCGCCGCGTGAACACCTCGCCCAGCGCCTGGGGCTGGACTATGAGGCGCTGTACCGCCTGGTTTTCGAGAGTAAGTCCAGTCGCAGAGCCTCGGTAGGCGAAATCAGTGCGGAAGAGCACTGGAACGAGGTCGCCCGTCACCTGGGGATACCCCCTTCGGAGATCGAATCTGTGCGCAGCCAGTTCTTCGCCGGTGACTTCGTAGACCATCGCCTGTTAGGTTTTCTTCGCTCCCTGCGCCCGTCGTATAAAACGGCGCTGATTTCCAATGCCTGGAGCGACCTGCGCGAGTACATCACCCGCCAGGGGTTTGCAGATGTCTTCGACGCGATGGTCATCTCGGCGGAGGTGGGGGTGATGAAGCCCGATGAGCGCATTTACCGCATCGCCTTGGAACGGCTGGGAGTCCGCCCCGAGGAGGCCCTCTTCGTGGACGATTTCGAGGTCAATGTGGAAGGCGCCCGGTCATTGGGGATGCGCGGGATTCACTTTCGCGCGCCGGAGCAGGCGCTGGCCGAATTGAGCCGCTTGTTGGGTTAGCGCAGGTCGTACAAGTAAAGATACACCGAGGTTCCGGGCGAGCGGAATTCGCGTTTCCGTTCGCCCGCGTCGTTTAAATAGCCCAGGATGACCTCTTTCTCGTTGATGCCTTCGCGCTCGCGGACGTGGGTGAAGAGCACCCAGAGGCGCTTCGTGCCGCGCAGCGCGTTGATCTCCTGTCGGTAGCCGTTCAGGTCCCCCCAGTGGTCTTCGCCGATGACGTAATGGCTATTCTCCAGGCCGTATTTGGGGGCATAGAAACGAAATGCCGGGCCTGCATAGTGATAGATATAAATCACGTCCCCCTCTTTGACGTGCTGGCGCAGGTAAGCCATGGCGGGGCGGATGTGCTCATAGTAGGTGGGGTGGATGAACTCCTCGAGGGAGTTGGTGAAGGGGAAGAACAAAAGGTAGGCGGCCAATGCGAGGCTCAGGCCTCGGGAAAGCCGAGGTGAGCGGATCCACGCGCTCAGCCTCTCCACGCCAATGCCCAGGAGCAGGAAAGCCGGCGGCGCGGCGAAGAGCACCATGCGCCCGAGCAGGGGGTATTTGTGCAGGATGTTGGCTGTCAGTGCCAGCGCCAGCGTGAGCGCGGTCGCCGCGCCGAATTGCCATGCGCTCCGCCACCAGGATACCAGCCCGAGGAGGCATAACGCCAGGGCTATCCAGGGGATGCCCCCAAGTCCCAGGGGGTTCTCGAAGAAGGCTACCCAGGTTCGCCAGAACCAGGGGAGGTTCGCCCAGAACGGCGAGGGGACGAACGCCTCTTCCCAAAATCCCTGCAAGAGTTCGCTGCCTGCCAGATAACGAAGGTGGACGAGGTAGGTGGCCGCCAAACTGACCACCCAGGCCAGCAATGCCAGAGAGACGTGGAGGATTTCTCGTCTCTCCCGCCGCAAGAGGTAGTGAAGGAACAAGGTCGCCCCAACGGCGGCGGCGACGAAGGCCGCCGGATGGGAAAACCACACCAGAATCGCCCCCACGCCGCCGAGCAGGAGGAAATCCCACCTGCCGATTCGTCCCTCGATATGCCTCCCCAGCAGAGAGAACAGGATCAGGGTCGCCAGGACGTCGTCTATATATTGTTTGTTCTCGGCGGAGTAGTAAACCATGTACGGGCCGACGGCGAAGAGCGCCACGGCGATCGCGGCCCCGCTCCCTCCGAGGTAACGACGGGCGAAGTACGCCATCAAGAGCAATGCCAGGCAGCCTACCAGCAGGGAGAACAGGCGGAAGGCGTACTCCGAATCGCCGAAGAGGAGTGTGCTCAGTTTGACGGCGAAGACGTATCCGATGGGGGCGCTTTGACCGTACTCCATCGGTTGCTGCGTCAACCCCCCGAAGGAGCGGTGCAAGATGTTCAAGGCCAGCATGGCCTCGTCCAGCCAGAGGGCGCGTCTGGTGAGGAAGTGACGCAGGCGGAAGGCCAGCCCCAGGGCGGTGGCGAGGAGCAGCGTCAGATCGAGAGGACGCGAAGGGAGACGCGCCAGCATGCCCCTGGTCCGCGCGAGGCGCTCCCTCCAGGGCCGAGACTCGGGCGAGGGCGCAGGGACGAGGCTCATTGTTCGGGTGTGGGTCGGGAAACGGTCAGTCCTCCTGAGCGGTTTCAGCAGGAGGTTCGTCCTCTTCCGCTTCCAGGCGGTCGAGGTAGATGTCCAGTCCCAGGTTGAGGGCCTGGGCGATGCCTTGCAGGAGCAGGAAATAGAACACGCCGAAGATGGGCCGCGAGAGCACACTGACGAAAATCATCACGCGGTCATTCCACGCGGCGGGGAGGTCGAGCGGCCAGTTGGTGACGATGGAGTAGAGGTCGTTGCCGAAATTCGCCAGGGTGATGAGCAACACCAGCCAGGCGACGATGTTCGCGGCGGCGCTGATGCGGAAGATGGCGTTCTCGTTGTGCAGGGTCTCGGGCTCGTTCGCTATAGACATGAAAGGCTCCTCGGGAAAAATGAGCGCCGGAGGCCGGCGCATGGACGCAATTATACACGGGAATCATCGCCGGATACGGCGATATACCTCGCGCCGTGGCCAGCCGGATTCGGAAGCAAGGCGTTTCGCCAACGCGGAGGGCGCCTCGCCGCTCGCCAGGCCGGTGCGGATGGCGGCGGACAGTTCCTCTTCCGACCATCGTTCGTCGGCTATCCTGTGCCCCTCTACGACGAGGACGAATTCGCCACGCGGCGCCGTCCGTGTGAAATGTTCGCGCGCTTCGGAAATCCTGCCACGGAAGAATTCTTCGTGGAGTTTGGTCAGTTCGCGCGCCATGGCGATTCGCCGGTCGCCGAGGACGGCTTCCAGGTCGGCGAGGGAGGCGAGCAGGCGATGCGGCGTTTCGAGGAAGAGCAGGGTGTAGGGCAGGTCTTGTATCTCATGGAGCGCTTTGCGGCGCGCCTGGGTTTTGCGCGGCAGGTAACCCAGGTAGAGGAAAGCGTCCGTCGGCAGGCCGGAGGCGACCAGGGCGGCAATGGGCGCGGAAGGCCCCGGGATCGGGCTGACCTCGTGCCCGGCCTCCAGTACGGCGCATACCAGTTCGTAGCCCGGGTCGTTCAGTGCGGGCGTCCCCGCATCGGAGACCAGGGCGACATCCCCCTCTTCGAGCGCGGCCAGGACCTCGGGCAGGCGGCTCAGTTTGTTGTGCTCATGGTAACTGAGCATGGGGGTGTGGATATCGAAGTGCGTCAGGAGTTTTCCCGTCACGCGCGTATCCTCCGCCGCGATCAGGCGCACCTGACGCAATACGCGCACGGCGCGCGGGGAGAGGTCTTCCAGGTTGCCGATCGGCGTGGCGACGAGGTAGAGCGTGCTCATCGGGGGTATTGTATCATCTCCGCCCTGGAGTGTACCCTCTGAAAGAGGGTGAAAGAAAACTCCCCGGTGAGCCTCGCAAGAGATGCCAACCGGGGAGTTTCTGTGAGGAGGAGCGTTTACGGCGTCACCGTGATGCTGGCTGTCATGTATGGATGGATACTACAATGGTAGGCGAACGTCCCGGCTTCGTTGAAGGTGAAGGAAAACGAGTCACCGTTGCGGAGGGTCCCGCTATCGAACGAGCCATCATCGGCGGTGACGGTATGGGGAGCGCTATCCATATTCGTCCAGGTGACGGTGGTGCCGACCTTGATTTCCAGGCTGGAAGGTGAGAAGGCGAAGTTCTGGATGGTCACGCTCGCCGTCTCTTCGCCACCGGGCATCATGCCGCCCTCTTGCTGGACCTTGAATGGCGGCGTGACGATCTTGTCGTCCACTTTCACCGGCACATCGGGGCCATCGGGGAACTCGAATTTGCCCGCTTCACCGGCGTCGGTGTGCAGCATGGCGTAGAGCGTCTCGGTGGCGTTGGCGGCGTCAATTTCCACGACCACGTTCTTGTTCACGCCGTCGGCGACCGGCGCGTAGCCCAGGATGGGACCGGGCTTGCCGTCGGCCTGGGCATGGATGACAATCCAGCCGGGGCCATTGCTGACCACTTCGGCAACGGTCACCGTGCCGTTGACGATGTCCTGGTCCATCACCGTGACAGACGGCGTCATGGGCATTGTCATTGAAACCGGCTCGCCAGCAGGGCTTATGACGTACCACACGTCCTTGACGCCCTGACCGTTGACATCACCGGGGTTCGCGTCTTTGATGAAGTAATAA
>RFJH01000194.1 GCA_003694975.1 Anaerolineae bacterium
GGTCATGTTGTTCCCAAAAACGATTTCGCGCGGACTGGCAGCGTTCAGAAAAGCAGCCATCGCCTGACGGGCTTGCTCGATCACCGCGTCCGATTCGGCACTGGTGGGGAACGCGCCGCCGTGGTTGGCGTTGCACTCCAGAAGATAGCGTTGGATGCGGTCGAGAGATTGCCTGGCGATTTGCGTGCCGCCGGGGTTATCGAAGAAAATGACCGGGCGCTCGAGGGCGGGAAATTGCTCGCGGATAATTTCAACTTCCAGAGGCATAAAGTGCTCCTTATTCATGAGTGGATGAACAGGCGTAATTATAGCGGATGCTTTGCGCCTTTGCACAAAGGCAGATGAAATACAAAAAGCCCCGCGGCTTCGCGGGGCTTAAAAAATGACAAACGCCAGGGTGAGGGGGGCACCCTAACGTTTGTCGCTATTAAGATACTACAAATCGGCAGAAATTGCAAGACCTTTTCATTAGAATTTTATTAGAATCCTGGCGCCCCAGGAGGGACTCGAACCCCCAACCGCGGCCTTAGGAGTGCCTCGCTCTATCCAATTGAGCTACTGGGGCGTGTTTGAAATTATAGCACAAAAAGGCTTTGGGGCTTTGAAGATACAATCTCAAAATCAGACTCGTTCCCACCAATGTTTCTTGTGGAAAAGCCGAAACCGCACAGAAGTATAATTATCGTGCAGAGACGCCGCACCAGGGTACGTCTTTTCAGAAGTCTTGCCTGGTTACTCGGAAAAGAACGGATTCTATGAGTCACACCATCCTTGTTGTTGAAGATGACCCGACCTTGCAAGAAACTCTGACCTACAACCTTAAACGGGAAGGGTATCACGTTGAAGCAGTCAGCGATGGGCGAGCGGCTTTGGAAGCCGCTCGTCGTCTACAACCCGATATCATCATCCTGGATCTCATGCTCCCTCACCTCGATGGCTTTGAGGTAACACGTATTCTGCGCCAGGAGATGAACCCCATCATTATCATGCTCACCGCTCGAACCGACGAGATAGATCGGGTCGTCGGTCTGGAGGTCGGCGCGGACGATTACATGATCAAACCTTTCTCGATGCGCGAACTTCTCGCCCGGGTCAGGGCTCACTTGCGCCGGGCACACCGAGTAAGTGAACAAAAGGAAGAACCCCTTAGCCAGGAAAAGATGGTGTTTGGGAATCTTCTCATTGATACCAGCCGCCACGAGGTGACCTTGAACGGCCAGCCTCTGGTGCTGAAGCCCAAAGAATATGCCTTGTTGCTCTTCCTGGCCCGGCACCGCGGGCGCGTACTCTCGCGCGAGTTTATTCTGGAACGCGTTTGGGGATGGGATTACATTGGGGACAGCCGTACCATTGACGTGCATATCCGCTGGCTGCGCCAAAAGATCGAGGAAAACCCTTCCAACCCCAAACGCATCGTCACGGTGAGGGGAGGAGGCTATCGTTTCGAAGGGTGAAGCGATGAAATTCAGATATACATGATCTACTTAAGCAAAACGCCGATGGACATTACCTATCCCCTGGTTGCCTTCTTCCTTCTTGCTATAGCACTGTTTTTCGCCCGACGCTACCTCCGCTTGCGCGCCGACATACAGCGAGAAGCCAGACGATTGCAGAATGGAGAGCCTCCAATGGACGCAGACGATGTCCTGGGAGACTTACTGGCGGTTTTTCGCTCTCGTCTCAATGCATTGAATTTCGAACTCACCTCTATCAAGACAAGCCGCGAGCGTCTCTCCACCCTCCTCGACCAACTGAGCGACGGCGTACTGATCGCCGATCCCGAAGGGCGTATTTATTTTGCCAACCCGGCCGCGAGAGCGATGTTCGGACAGAGAGGTTCGCTCATTGGGCGTTCCGTACCCGAGGTGCTTCGCCATCATCGCCTGATTCAGGCTTGGCAACTGGTGCAGCAACACGGCGAAACGCGCATCGAATCACTGGAGATGCCTCTCCGGCGCCGTTTTCTTCGTCTCATTGTCTCACCAGACCACCATACCCCCGGTGGTACTCTCCTCCTGATTCAAGACTTGACTCACCTTCGCCGCCTGGAAACCGTGCGTCGCGACTTTATCAGCAATCTCTCCCACGAGTTGCGCACCCCCCTCGCCTCTCTCAAAGCCCTTACCGAGACACTGCAAAGCGGTGCCCTTGAAGATCCACCGGCTGCACGGCACTTCTTACAACGTATCGAAAAGGAAGTAGATGCTCTAACCAGAATGGTACAGGAACTCCTCGACCTCTCACTCATCGAATCGGGGCAAGTTTCCCTGGATTTGCGCCCCGTCTCTGCCAGAGAACTGCTCCACTCTGCCCTGGAGCGCATGAGGGCGCAGGCCGAACGAAAAGGCCTCCGGTTGCGTATGGAGTGCTCTGCTGATCTTCCACTCGTGCGCGCGGATCAGGAACGACTGGTGCAAGTACTGATCAACCTGATTCACAACGCCATCAAATTCACTGCTTCGGGTGGGGAAATCGTTGTCGGCGCCGAGGCGGGAGCGCGAGAGGTTCGGTTCACCGTGAAAGATACCGGCATTGGCATCCCTGCGGAAGAAGTGGAGCGGATCTTCGAACGTTTCTACCGCGTTGAGAAATCACGTAGCGGGAGCGGTACCGGCTTAGGATTATCCATTGCCAGACATATTGTGGAGGCACACGGGGGAAAAATCTGGGCAGAAAGCGAAGAGGGGAAAGGAAGTGTTTTCTCTTTCACCATTCCAACGTTAACCGACCGTTAACCTCTTCTTCCTCAGGCGTTAAATGGGGTTTGGTATGCTGGGGGCGGACAAAAACTTGGAGGATAAACTCATGCTACGTAACATCTTCATCACCTTGCTCGCTCTAGGGCTCTTTCTATCCGCTTGCGCCCCACAGCCCGCACCAAACCAGGGTGTCCAGGGCGTAGAGGGCACCATTCTGGTGGATGGCTCGAGCACGGTAGCGCCCATCACCGCTGCCGTAGCCGAAGAATTCCAGGCGGAATTCCCCGAAGTTCGCGTGCCCGTCGGCATCTCCGGAACAGGCGGTGGATTCAAAAAATTCTGCATCGGTGAGACCGATATCTCCGACGCATCCCGCCCTATCAAGCCATCGGAAGTTGAATTGTGCGCCCAGAATGGCATCGAATACGTGGAACTGCCTGTCGCGTTCGACGGTCTGGCTGTAATGGTCAATCCCGCCAATGACTTCGTCTCCTGCCTGACCGTGGACGAACTCAAGAAAATCTGGTCGCCCGAAGCGGAAGGCGTGATCACCAACTGGAGCCAGGTGCGCGCAGGTTTTCCCGACCAGCCGCTTGCCCTCTATGGCCCTGGCACCGACTCCGGCACGTATGACTATTTCACCGAAGCCATCGTTGGTGAGGAAGGCGCCAGCCGCGGCGATTTCCTCCCCAGCGAAGACGATAACGTCCTCGTGCAGGGCATCGCAGGCGACGCGAACGCGCTCGGTTTCTTCGGTCTGGCGTATTACGAAGAAAACAAGGATAAACTCAAACTGGTGGCCATTGACAACGGCGACGGCAACTGCGTCCTGCCGAGCACCGAAACCGTTGCAAGCGGCACCTACCAGCCGCTCTCCCGCCCGCTGTTCATCTACGTCAACCGCGAGCGCATTGACCAGAAGGACGAGATCAGCGCTTTCGTCAAGTTCTACCTGGAGAACGCGGGCAAATTGTCTGCTGAAGTCGGCTACATCCCGCTGACTGATGAAATCTATGCCCTCGCCCAGCAGCGCTACGACAAGCGCGTGACAGGTTCCATCTTCGAAGGTCTCGGCTCCACCGTTGGCGTCTCGCTCGAAGATTTGCTGGCAAAGGAAAAATAACCTTTTGTCCCTCATCCCCTGCCCCCAAAGGGGGAAGGGCGTTCCCCTCTCCCTTTGGGAGAGGGGTTAGGAAAACGGACTCTTATGAACGAATCTCAACACGTTCTCTCCACCCTCCTCCGCCCTCGCGCCGACCATGACCGCCGCGAAAAACTCATCCGCGCGGTCTTACTGTTGTTTTCTGCCGTGTCCATCTTCACCACGCTGGGCATCATCGCCGTCTTGCTCCGGGAAACCCTCCTCTTCTTTCAGGAAGTCTCTATCGTAGAGTTCTTCACCGAAACGCGCTGGACTCCGCTATTTGCCTCGAAAAAATTCGGCGTCCTGCCGCTGGTAAACGGGACGGTCCTCGTCGCCGCGGGGGCGATGCTTATTGCGTTGCCGCTTGGTCTGCTCGCCGCCATCTATCTCAGCGAATACGCCAGTGACCGCGCCCGTAAAATCCTCAAACCCATGCTCGAAGTGCTGGCAGGCGTGCCGACCGTGGTCTACGGTTACTTTGCGCTCACCTTCGTCACGCCCCTCCTGCAAAAAATCTGGCCCCAAACGCAAGCCTTCAACGCCCTCAGCGCCAGCATCGTGATGGGCTTCATGATTTTGCCGCTGGTCGCCTCGCTCTCCGAAGACGCCATGTCCGCCGTGCCGCAGTCACTTCGGCAGGCGGCGTATGCGCTGGGTGCGACCCGCTTTGAGGTCACGCTGCGAACCGTCGTTCCCGCCGCGCTTTCGGGCATCTCCGCGGCGTTCATCCTCGCCGTCTCCCGCGCCATCGGCGAGACGATGATCGTCGCTATCGCCGCCGGGCAGCAGCCCAAACTCACCCTCAACCCGCTGCAATCCATCGAAACCATGACTGCCTACATCGTGCAAGTCAGCCTGGGCGACACACCCCAGCAAAGCATCGCTTACAAGACCATCTTCGCCGTCGGGATGCTGCTCTTCATGATGACGCTGATGATGAATCTGATCAGCAACTGGCTGACCCGCCGCTATCGGGAGGTGTACGAATGAACGGACTCTTCGCCAACGAAGACGGGCGCTTCGCCCCCCGCCTCAGCCTGCGTCTGCGCTTCGGACGCCTTTTCCAACTCCTCAGCCTCGCCGCCGTGACCCTCGGCCTGATCGTGCTCTCCGTCCTGATCCTCGACATCATCCTGAACGGCTACAAATGGCTGCGCCCCGAATTCTTCACCGAATTCCCCTCACGCTTCCCCGAAAAATCGGGCTTGCGCTCCGCCCTGCAAGGCTCGCTGTGGATGATCAGCCTGACCGCGCTGATGGCGTTCCCCATCGGCGTGGGCGCGGCGATTTACCTCGAAGAATACGCCCCCGATAACGGGTTGACGCGCTTCATCGAAATCAACATCGCCAACCTGGCGGGCGTGCCGTCCATCATTTACGGTTTGCTCGGTTTGGGCTTGTTCGTGCGCGGGCTGGAACTGGGGCGCAGTGTGCTGGCGGGCTCGATGACCATGGCGTTGCTCGTGCTGCCCATTCTCATCGTCTCGGGGCGCGAGGCGATTCGCGCCGTGCCGCAATCGGTTCGGCAGGCATCGCTCGCCCTCGGTGCCACCCAATGGCAGACCATCCAAAATCACGTCCTGCCCTACGCCATGCCTGGCATCCTGACGGGCACCATCCTCGCCATCTCGCGCGCCATCGGCGAGACCGCGCCGCTCATCACCATCGGCGCGCTGACCTATATCCGCTTCGACCTGAAAGGTCCGCTGGATTTGTTCACCGTGCTGCCCATTCAGATTTTCAACTGGGTCTCGCTGCCCAAAGCGGAATTTCAGCAACTGGCGGCGGCGGGCATCATCGTGCTGCTGGGAGTGCTGTTCAGTCTGAACGCCCTGGCGATTGTATTGAGGAATAAATTGCAAATCAGATGGTAAACACTCTCCCCCACCTTCTTACCTTCTCTCATTAGGGGTGAGGGTCAACAGGTGACACATGTTCGACAAACACGAAATTGCTCTCTCAGTCAAAAACCTGAATGTTGATTACGGCGACTTTCGCGCCTTGGAAAATATCTCGCTGGAAATCCCCGCGCGGCAAATTACTGCCATCATCGGTCCATCAGGATGCGGTAAGTCCACCTTTCTACGCTGTTTCAACCGCATGAACGACCTGGTGCCGACCGCCCGCGTGACAGGCGAAGTGCTGTTCTACGGGCAGAACATCTACGACTCGAAGGTCAACCCTGTAGAAGTACGCCGCCATATCGGCATGGTCTTCCAAAAGCCGAACCCGTTCCCTAAATCCATCTATGAGAACGTGGCATATGGGGCGCGTATCAACGGCTACAAAGGAAATATGGATGAACTGGTGGAGCGCAGTCTGCGCGCCGCGGCACTATGGGATGAAGTAAAGGACGACTTGAAAAAGTCCGCGCTGGCGCTTTCGGGAGGACAGCAGCAGCGGCTATGCATTGCCCGCGCCATCGCCGTCGAGCCGCAGGTGATTCTTATGGACGAACCCGCCTCCGCCCTCGACCCCATCGCCACGCTCAAAATCGAAGAGTTGATGCAGGAACTGAAAAAGGACTACACCATCGTCATCGTCACCCACAACATGCAGCAAGCCGCCCGCGTCTCCGACTACACTGCCATGATGATGCTATCAAAGGAGGGCTCGCGTGCTGGCACGGTGATCGAGTTCGGCCCGACTCCCCAAATCTTTACCAGCCCCAGAGACAGGCGCACCGAAGATTACATCACAGGCCGCTTTGGGTGAGTCATCCGAAGAACAGGTATAATTGAGCAAAGTGAGGTCCTATGTTGAGAAAAACTTTTGAGACAGAACTGCAACAGGTAAAAGATAACGTGCTCTTCCTGGGGAGTCTGGTCGAGCAGGCGATTCTGGATTCGGTGGAGGCGCTCAAGAAACGCGATATGGACGCCTCGCGCCGCATCATGGAAGCAGATAGGGAAATCAACGCCCGTCGCTTCGCCATCGAGAATCAGGTCATGGTGCTGATTGCTACCCAGCAGCCCATGGCCCATGACCTGCGTCTTCTGGCTTCCATCCTGGAAATCGCCGGCGAACTGGAACGCATGGGTGATTACGCCAAGGGCATTGCCAAAATCAACATCCTGATGGGCGAGCAACCTCTCCTCAAACCACTGATTGACCTGCCCCGTATGGCGCAAAAGGACGCCGACATGCTCCATCGCGCCCTGACCGCCTTCCTTGACGAAGACGTGGAGACGGCGCGCGCCATCCCCCAGGAAGATGACGAGGTAGACGCTCTCTACAACCAGATTTATCGTGAACTGATCACCTTCATCCTGCAAGACCCCACAACCATCGAGCGCGCCAACTGGCTCCTCTGGGCAGCGCACAACCTGGAACGTGTCGCCGACCGCGTGACCAATATTTGTGAACGCACGATTTTCATCGCCACGGGGGAAATGGCCGAATTGGACGGCGCCGCCAACGGAGAAGAGAACGCGTGAGCCGTCGCAGGGTTCTCTTCCTGTGCACGGGCAACTCCGCCCGTTCGCAGATGGCCGAGGCCATCGTCAATACCTACCGGGGAGAACGATGGCAGGCTTTCTCCGCCGGCACACGACCGACAGGCTATGTTCACCCGCTCGCACGGCGGGCTCTGGAAGAAATCGGCATCCACCATCAGGGCGAATCCAAATCGGCAGACCGCTATCGCGACTCGGATTTCGACCTTGTCGTCACGGTGTGCGATGAGGCGGCGGAAGAGTGCCCCATCTGGTTGGGCAAGGGGAAACGCGTCCACGTCGGTTTTCCCGACCCAGCCAGAGCCGAAGGGACCGAGGAAGAACGTTTGGCCGTCTTCCGGCGCGTGCGGGATGCCATTCGAGAGCGCATCCTGCCCCTTTTAGACGAGATGCCTTGAATCGGGAGCAACTCACCATGGAAGAAGAACACCCTCACGAAGCGGGATTACCCCCGCGTGAGAAACGCCTGCGCGTGCATGTCCCCACGCGTCACAACACCCGTCTGCAACGGGTCATGGAAACCGTGCAGGCGGACGAAGAACTTTACGCCCTCTGGTACTGCCAGAACGTGAACGCCGTAGGACGGTTGGGGATGTCGGATCATGGGCCGGTACACATGCAAATCATCGCCAACATGGCCTTGCGCATCCTGCGCCTCCTGGTAGCGAGTGGCGTGGAGCCGAGCATCATCCGCGATCACGGCCTGACGGTGGACGACGCCGAGGTCGTGGTGGTGCTCGCTTCGCTGCTGCACGATATCGGTATGAGCATCCATCGCGTGAACCATGAGGAGTACAGCCTGATCATCGCCGACCGAAAACTCCCTGCCCTCCTGACCCCGGCCTATCCCGACACCGGTACGCGCGCCGTGGTCCAGGCAGAGACTCTGCACGCCATCATCGCCCACCGCCGGGACGGAAAACCGCTCACCCTGGAAGCGGGGGTGGTGCGCGTCGCCGACGCGCTGGACATGGCGAAAGGCCGCTCGCGCATCCCCTTCGAGCAGGGGGCAATCAACATCCACTCTGTATCGGCAATGGCGGTGGAAAACGTGGAGATCGAGGAGGGGGAGGAGAAACCCATCCGCGTGCGCATTGCTCTGCGCAACTCAGCCGGTATCTTCCAACTGGATTCGTTGCTCAAGGAAAAGTTACGCGGCTCCGGTCTGGAGCCCTATATCGAAGTCCAGGCCTCGATTGCGGGAGATAAGGAAGTCTCCCTGGTGCAGACGTTCCGACTGTAAGAGGCGCGCTCCTCCAGGTCTATAGCAACCGGTCCCCCGTATCCACCGAGTCGACGCGGTAGTGGCAACCGCGGCTCTGGCGGTTGTGACGCGCCGCCTGGGCGATGATCAGCGCCGCTTCCACCGCGTTACGCAGCCCGATCAGACCATCGCTCAGTTTCGTGGAACGGTAGAACGTCTCGACCTCGTTCTGGAGATGGCGCAGTTCGCGAATGGCGCGCGAGAGTCGGTCCCCACTGCGGACGAGGCCGACATAATGCCACATGATATTCTGGATGACCTGCATATCGCCCTGGATGAGGGCCGGGTCGCGGTCATCGGTCAGGCCGCTTTCGTCCCAGGGCGGGACATCCTCGCGTCCGGGCACAGGGGCTTCGGGCTCTTCGGTCAACCGCTCTTCGATGTGACGCGCGGCGCGCGTCCCCCAGACCAGTCCCTCCAGCAGCGAAGTGGAAGCCAAGCGGTTCGCCCCGTGCAGCCCCGTGCAGGAGACCTCGCCGACGGCGTACAGGTTGGCGATGGAGGTGCGTCCCCACTCGTCCACGGCCACGCCGCCGCAGAAGTAGTGCGCGGCCGGGACGACGGGGATCGGCTCGCGGGTGATATCCAGCCCGGCCTTCAGGCAGGTCTCGTAGATTGTAGGGAAGCGCGAGCGGATGGTCGCGGCGGGCAGGCGGGAGGCGATGTCGAGCAGGACGTGCGAATAGCCGTACTCGGTCATCTCGTGGTGGATGGCGCGGGCGACCACGTCGCGCGGGGCGAGGTCTTTCCATTTGGGATCGTACTTGTGCATGAACGGCTCCCCATCCGGGGTGAGCAGGACACCTCCCTCGCCACGCACGGCTTCGCTGATGAGGAAGCCCTCCGCGCCCGGGATGGCGAGCGCCGTGGGATGGAATTGAACGTACTCGGCATTGATGATGCGCGCCCCGGCGCGATAGGCCATCGCCAGGCCGTCCCCGCGCGCGCCGGGGGGATTGGTCGTGTTGCGGTACAGGCGGCCCAGTCCGCCCGTCGCCAGGACCGTGACTCGCGCCAGGCTGCGGTGGACGGTGCGCGCGGCGCGGTCGAAGACATAGGCGCCGTGACACACGATGGGTTTGTAGGCGTCCAGCGGGTGGCGGGAGTGATGGGGGAAGGTGATCAGGTCTACGGCGGTAGTGTTGCTCAGGATGCGCACGTTGGGATACTCACGCAGGGCGTTGAGCAATCCTTTGATGATGGCCTGACCGGTCGCGTCGCCGACGTGCAGGATGCGCCGCCGCGAGTGGGCCGCCTCTTTCCCCCATTCCAGGTCGCCGTTCTCGTCGCGGTCGAAGCGGATACCCGCCGTCTCGACCAGGACTTCTTGCAAGAGCGCCGGGCCCTCCTCCGCCAGGATGCGGGCTGCTTTGGGGAGGCTGGCGCCCGCGCCGGCGGCGAGAATGTCGTTCACCAGGAGATCGGCGCTGTCATCGGGGCCGCGACTGATGATGCCTCCCTGGGCGTAGCGCGTGTTCGATTCGTGCGGGTCGCGAGCGCGCGTGACGAGCACAATGCGCCGCTTTGGATTGCGCGCCAGGCGCAGAGCGGTCACCGCGCCGGCGATGCCGCTGCCGATGATCAGAACGTCGGTCTGTTCCATGCGGCCCTCCAACGGTAGGACGAGATTAATCAGGCGAGATCGATCTCGTCCTACCCGATTTCAAGCATCCGCTCCACCGCCCGCGCGGCGCGGACGCGAATCTCCTCCGGCACCTCGATCACATAGCGGTTGTACTTCAACGCGTTCAATGTGTCTTCCATGGTAATCATGTTCATGTGTGGGCAACGCACCATGCACAGACGCAGCATCTCTTTATCCGGGTTGGCCGCGGCGATGTTATCGCCCATAGCGCATTCGGTCAGCAGAAGGTAGTGTGGGGCGTTCGTCTGCTCCACGTAGCGGATCATGGCGCTCGTACTGCCGGAGAAATCCGCCGCTTCGACCACTTCCGGGCTGCACTCCGGGTGCGCCAGGATGACCACGTCCGGGAACTGGGCGCGCACGCTGCGGATGTCGTCCAGGGTGAATTTCTCGTGTACCTCGCAGCGCCCACGCCAGCCAATCATCTGGACATCGAGCAAAGTGTCTTTGCCGCTATCGCCGGAGAGGATTTCCTGGCGGGTGGGGAAAATGATGTGCTTGCCGGTCTCGCGGGCGACATTGCGCGCCAGGTACTCATCGGGCAGGAAGATGACCGTATCGCTCTTCAGCGATTCGACCACCGCCACGGCGTTGCTCGAGGTGCAGCAGATATCGCTCTCGGCCTTCACGTCGGCATAGGTGTTGACGTAGGTCACGACCGGCACGCCCGGGAAGCGTCGCTTCAGGGCGCGCACGTCTTCGGCGGTGATGCTCTCGGCCAGCGAACACCCCGCCTTGTCCGAGGGCAGGAGGACGGTCTTCGTTGGGTTGAGGATTTTGGCCGTCTCGGCCATGAATTTCACACCGCAGAAGACAATCACGTCCTTATCCGTCTCGGCGGCCTTGCGACTCAGGCCCAGCGAATCGCCGGTGAAATCGGGGATGGAGTAGAAAAGCGCCGGTTCCATGTAGTTGTGCCCCAGAATCACGGCGTTGCGTTCCTTCTTGAGGGCGTTGATCTGTACGGCCAGTTCGGCCTTGTAACGCAGTTCTACATCCGGCACGACGTTCGCCAGGCGTGCCTTCATCTTCTCATACATTTCCTGTACTTGCGCGTTCATAGTTCTCCTATACGGGTAAGGTAATCAAAACTGACATCGAACACCCGCGCCGAGTGCGTCAACGCGCCGATGGAGATGTAATCCACCCCCGTCTCGGCGATGGCGCGGACGTTCTCCAACGTGACGTTTCCGGAGGCCTCCAACCGGGCGCGACCTCCAGCCAGACGTACCGCCTCGCGCATCTCCTCCAGGGACATGTTATCGAGCAGGATGCGTTCGACTCCCAACGCCAGCGCGGCGCGGACCTCGGAGAGGGTGCGCGTTTCCACTTCGATTTCCAGTCCCTGAGCCTGTGCGCGCGCCCGTCGCACGGCCTCTTCCAGTGAACCGGCGAAATCAATGTGATTGTCCTTGATGAGGATCATATCGTAGAGGCCCATGCGGTGGTTTTCCCCGCCACCGCGCCGGACGGCCAGTTTATCGAGCAGGCGCAGACCGGGCGCGGTCTTGCGCGTATCGAGGATGACGGCTTTCGTCCCGGCGACGGCGTCTACGAAGCGGCGCGTCAGGGTAGCGATGCCGGACATGCGCCCCAGGAAGTTGAGCGCCGTCCGTTCGGCAGTGAGCAGGCTGCGGGCGTTACCGGAAACGGTCGCCAGGGCCTGTCGGTCTGCCACGCGCGCGCCCTCCTCCACGTGGCGGACGAACTCCACATCGGGGTCGAGTGTCCGGTAGACGGCCTGCGCCACGTCCAGACCGGCGATGACGCCCTCCTGCTTGGCGATGATCCGTCCCTGCATGGTGGCATCGGGCGGGATGATGGCCTCACTTGTGGCGTCTCCCGGGCCGATGTCCTCTTCGAGAGCGCGGCGGATGACTTCAAGAACGGACGGCGGCAAAAATGGTGACGATGGCATGATGGGTGATAATTAGTGTAAGTTTGACACTAACTGAGGCGATAATTGAAACGCGGGATACCCCGCGCGACACACATCAGAAAGGAATTATACGGCCTTATCCATTCCTGTCAAGCGTTGCCGGATACGCTAAAAGTGCAACGACTCACAAATGGACTATCTTCGCCTCGCGCGCCGATTCGAGCACGGCCATGATCAAACGCATGGTCTGTATCCCTTCGCCCAGCGAGCAGGCAGGGTCGTCCTCGCCGCGCACGACGTTGAGAAAATGTCGCATTTCTTCCAGGAACATTGTGTTTCTCTCGAAACCTGCAGGTGGCGGATAGACCTCCCACGTCTTGCGCGAGGCGCGGTAGACGCGCACCCAGCCCTCCAGCGCGTCCCACTGCAACGAGCCGCGCGTGCCGACCACGTCCAGGCGGTGATGCGGGGGCTGACGCGTGTAATCCAGATGCAGGCTGCCCAAAACGCCGCTCTTGAAGCGCAGGATGATTTTCGCCGTGTCCTCCACATCCACAGCCAGGTCGCTCAGTTTGCCCGTCACCCCCCAGACGCTCTCGCTCTCGCCGAACAGCCACGTGACGTAATCCAGGGCGTGACACTGCGTGCGCACCACGCCGCCGCCCAGGTCGGCGCGGGCAGCGTACCCCTTGCGGTAGTCCTCCCAGGGATGCCAGGCGGGCAGGTACTCGCCGAAGTGGACGTGTGCGGAGAGAACCCGCCCGATTTCGCCATCTTGAATTAGTTGCCGGGCACGCAGTAAGCCCGGATGAAAGCGAAATTGAAATCCCACCACAACGCGCACCTTGTTGCGGCGCACTGCATCGAGGAGTTCGTCCACGCGGTCGAGGGAATGGGAAATCGGCTTTTCAAGCAGGATGTGACACCCCGCCTCGGCGGCAGGAATCGCCACGTCCAGGTGGAGGGCGGTCGGGTTGGAGACGATGACCGCGTCCGGTTTGTGGCGCGTCAACGCGCGGGTCAGGTCGTGTTCCGTTGGGTAAGGGGCGAGTTCGTCGTCCGGCAGGGTGCTGCGTCCCGTCCGGTAGAGGACGATGTCGCGTTCGCCCAGGGTCAGCAGGTTGCGCAGGTGACGGCGTCCAATCGAGCCGAGTCCGGCAATCAGAAATTTCATCGTGTTTTCTCCTCGTAGCCCCATTTTCTCAACATCTCCCCGGCGATCTCCTCGAAGAGGGCGCGATCGCGCGGGGTGAAGAAGCGACGCCAGTTTCCGGCCTGCCCTTTGGGGAGGAGGGAGGCCAGGTCGCCGCCGCGCTGTTGCTGCCATTCCTGATCGGGGTTGGAGGCGATTTCTTGCCGGATGGCGCTCTCAAGCTCCGGCGAGACCTCCACGCCGAGGAAACGCCAGACGCCTCCCATCACCTCGAAGGGACAGGCGAGCAGGTCTTCATAGCGCAGGGAGAAGTAGCCTTCGCCGAAGAGGCGCCGACCTTCGGCTTCGGTCTCTTCCAGGTTGCGCACCCAGGAACGGGCGATGCGGCGCAAGAAAGTCTCGGTGAAGATCGAGCGCCGACCCTCGCGGAAGGGGGCCGGGTCGCGGCGCAGGTCAGCGAGGAGGCGTTTGTCTTCGGCGGTCAGGAAGCGCGATTCCTCGACGAAGTTGCGGAATCGCTCCGAGAGGGCCACGTCTCGCCCGTCGCGGACGATGTAGATCAGGCGTGCGTCCGGGTAGACGGCGTGCAGGTTGCGCACCGATTCGCCGTTGAGCAGGCTGTTGGGGCTTTTATCGCCCACGATGCGCGCCCCTTCGCGGGCGGCCTCGCGCTCCAGGATGAAATCCGCCACGGCGCGCAGGACGACGGGCGAGAGGTCGCGCCCGCGATTCCAGCGGTTGGAGCGGCGCGTGAGCCATTCTTCCATCTCCGGGCTATCCACCATCCCTTTCAGAAGAGGACGGCGCGTGAAGAAGTGCGCCTGCCAGTTGCAATACACTTCGGGATGCAGCCGGACGAGGCGCGCCAGGAGGGTGGTGCCGGAGCGAGCGTGACCGAAAATGAAGAATTTCTCGCGGGGGAAGAACTGACGCGCCTCGGCGACCTCTTCCGGCGTGATGGGAGGGATCGAGGCGCGCTTCCCCGAAGGGCGCTCGCCGCGCAGGAGGACGCTCAAAGCGGAACGAAGACGATGTGGGAGAGACATAACCTTTTTTAGTTTAATTCCCTTTCAACCGCTCCAGGTGAGTGA
>RFJH01000024.1 GCA_003694975.1 Anaerolineae bacterium
GAGCGCGTCGAGGCCCTCGGTGGCCGCTTCGAGGTCCGCTCCGCCCCCGGCGAAGGGACGGAGGTGCGGGTGAGCCTATGACGCAAGCCTGCGCTTTGTATCGGGAAGCCGTGCCGGGTAAAGCAAAAAGGACTGGCCTCCACGAGGTCAGTCCTTTTGCAAAATGCGCCAGCAGCAACCAGAGCCATGCTTACGTTGCGTTGCGCTCCTCATAAATCTTTTCCCCTAATTCCTTCACACTCACCTGGGGCAGGAATTTGTGGCGCTCACGGGAATAATCGCCTTTGCCTACCTCGTATTGTTGGATGAAGCGGATGGCTCCCGCCGGCCCAAGTTCCCGGATCAGAGCATCAAATCCGAGAATGCGAATCTCGTGAAGCGTTTTGTAATCGGCCTTCATTTCAATATCTCCTCCAGCCAGGTCACCGGATTGGCAACACGAAAGGGCAAAAGCCGTGCTCTTCGTCTTGCGGTTTTGAGAATCTGGTCATCAGTGGTTAGAAAGACATCCACCTTACCGGCCTCAGCCGAGGCGAGATGGAGCGCATCATAAGCATCAAAGCCGGCGGCCTGGAATTCTTCAGCGCGATGTAAAATCTCATCGTTGAGATTGATGACCTCATGAGCCTGTTGCGCCAACAGCCAGACGCGTTCCCGGCGTTCCATATCGGGATTTTTCCGAATTTCGGAGAACAACGTTTCGCTGCCGACCCATTCCCATTCCCCCCGGCTGATTTTCTCGAGGATGAGGGAAATGGCAATGGTTTCCAGATGAATGCGTGGCTGGCTCTGGTCGTCAAAGGGTCTGTTCAGGCAACAGGCGTCTAGATAGACTCGCACCATGATTGGAGTATAGCATAATTCCCCAGGAGTGGCAGGTTCGGCTGTGTTCGCTGCGCCCCGCGCCCTCGATAACCGCTTCGATGTCCGCTCCGCCCCCGGCGAAGGGACGGAGGTGCGGGTTATAATTTGAACATGTCTGCCCTCCGTCTCCTCCTCGCCGATGACCATCGCCTCTTCCGCCAGGGATTGCGTTACATCTGCGAAGCCGCGGGCGGCATGGAGATCGTGGCCGAGGCCGAAGACGGCCTGGAAGCCGTCCGCTTGGCGCGCGAGACGCACCCGGATATCGTCCTGATGGATATTCAGATGCCGCGCCTGAGCGGGGTCGAGGCGACGCGCCGCATCGTCGAGGCCTGCCCCGGCGCGCGCGTCATCGTCCTGACCATGTTCCGCGAGGACCGCTACGTCTTCGATGCGATCAAGGCCGGGGCGCAGGGCTACCTGCTCAAGGACATTGACGAGACCGAACTGGTGGAGGCCATCCGCCGGGTGGGACGCGGCGAGGCGCTCGTGGACCCGACGCTGGCCACCCGCCTGCTGGACGAGTTCCGCCGCCTGAGCCGCTCCGCCGACCGCGCCGAGGGCCTCGAAGACCTGACCGAGGGGGAGATGAAGGTGCTGCGTCTGGTGGCGCAGGGGGCCGATAACAAGACCATCGCCCGAAAGTTGCACCTCTCGGCGCGCACCGTCGCCAACCGCCTGAGCGAAATCTACCGCAAATTGCACGTCAATAGCCGCACGCAGGCCGCCCTCCTGGCGCTACGCAAAGGCTGGGCCTCGCTGGAAGAAGGCGTGGAAGAGAGAGAAGGATAAGCCACAAAGGATTCTCGCCGTAGAGATACTCTCACCCTGCCGGAGAAAAGTACCTCATTGAGGTACTTTTTTCTTTCTCCACGGGGGAAATTTTTCTCTTGTAAATCCTCATGAGGACACCCTATGCTAAAGTAGCCAACCTTGTGTAAAAATTCACGGAGGGCGTATGAGACGAAGAACCATTCCCCCATGGCTGCAAGGAGCGGTTGTGCTCCTCCTCTTGCTGGCGCAGGGTTGTTCTGCCAACAGCCCCCAGGAGCGTTGGAACGTGGTGCTCGATGCGCCGGCGCAAGATGTCACCATCCCCCTCGGCGAATCGCTGTACGTGCGCGCCCATAGCGATATGGAACGCCCGGCACAGGGCATGTCGGTCATCGTCAATGACGTGGCGGTCGCCGAACTCAGTGTCTCCTCCCAGGAGGGGAATCCGCCCTTATGGGTGGGAGAGGGTTTCTGGACGCCGCTCGAGGCGGGGACGTACCGCCTGTTCGTGCGGCTGACCGGCGTAGAGGGGACGTTTGACTCAAACGCGGTGCGCGTCACGGTTGCGGGGGAGCCAACGAGCACGCCGGTATCTCCTCCGGTTGTGGCTTCCTCAACACCCCCTCCAACCACCGCGTCGCAGGCGCCGCTCGTGGAACTGAGCGCCGACGCCACCTCGCTGAACGCGGGCACATGCACCTTCTTACACTGGCGAGTGGATAACGTCCAGCCGCAGAGCATTGACCTGAACGGCCAAAGCGTGCCGCCGCAAGGCGAAATGCAGGTCTGCCCATGCTCCACGACGCAATACGTGTTGAACGTTCTGGCGGGAGATCAATATACCCAAAGCGTCACCCTCCAGGTGAGCGGTTCGTGCGTCACCCCCACATCCACTTTCACCCCCACCATCCCGCCGCCCCCCAACGAACTCCAGTTCTGGGCCGATGCGACCACCGTCCAGGCCGGCTCCTGCACGTTCCTGCATTGGGATTCGGTCAACGCGCTCAGGGTGTACCTGAACGGGAAAGATGTCGCCACCAGTGGCACGAAGCGAGTCTGCCCCTGCACGCAAAAAACGTACAACCTGACGGCGGACTTCACCGATGGCTCCAACCAGGCGCGCTCCCTGACAATCAACGTCCGTGGGTCGTGCGCCACGCCCACTTTCACGCCCACCTTCACGCCCACGCCGGATACCACCCCACCGCCGACTCCGGCCTTGATCGGCCCCGGCAACACAAACGGAAACCAGCCACCCCATGCCTCTTGCCCGATTACGCTGCAATGGCAGGCGGTCTCCGATCCCAGCGGCGTGATCTACCAGGTTCGGCTTGATAAATTCAACTACAGCAACAACACCTGGGCCACGATTGGGACCTGGAACACCTCCGCCACACAATACGCCGTGCCGACCACCACGCTGTTCTGCGATGTTGGCAAATACCGCTGGCGCGTGCGCGCTGTGGACGGGGCCAACAATGCCGGGAAATGGTCGAACTGGTTCTTCTACGAGATTCCTCTCTTATGAGATTCCTCTCCGACTGATAGAACGTGCAGGAGGCTGCCATGAAAACCCCAAAAGGTTTCCTGTGGATTACCATCATCATCGCCCTGGCAGGAATCGTCGTCCTGTGCCTGGGAGCGGCCTTGTGGAGCGCGAGTCGACCGGGGGGCGAGAAGCCCACCATCCAGGTGCTCCAGCCGCAGCCCGATGCCCCTCTTTATGCCCATGTCCCCGTTAGCGTGCAGGCGACCGCCAGCGGGCAACACCGGCCCATTCGCTGGCTGCGCTTCTACGTGGACACCCTCTTGAGCGGCGAACAGATGGGCCCTCAAACCCAGTTAATCGGCACGTGGACCTGGACTCCCGCATCGCCCGGCCTGCACACCCTCGCCTTCGTCGCCGCCAACGACCAGGGCGAACGAGACATGGTCACATTGACCGTCACCGTCCTCCCCGCAGCGGACCGGGATGGCGATAACGTGCCGGATGAGCAGGATTCCTGTCCCGACCAGGCAGGGGCCGCCATCAATCAGGGATGCCCGGTCGCCAACGACTCAGATGCCGACGGCCTCCCCGATGAACAGGACGCCTGCCCTCAAGAGGCCGGTCGGCCTGAGGAGCGCGGCTGCCCCCTCGACGCCATCCCCGACCAGGACGGCGACGGGGTGGCCGATTGGGATGACCATTGCCCGTCCGAAGCGGGCCAGCCCGAACAGAACGGTTGCCCCACGCTCGCCTGGTTCGCCGATAGCGATGCCGATGGGCTGACCGACGTGGCCGATTCCTGCCCGCAACAGCCCGGCCCGGCGGCAAACAACGGCTGCCCGGTTCAACAACCCTCCGACCGCGATGGCGACGGCGTGCCGGATGACCAGGACACCTGCCCCGATCAGGGCGGTTCCCCACAAAACGGCGGCTGCCCGCTGACGGAGGACGGCGACGGCGATGGCGTGCCGGACGCGCAGGATCAATGCCCCGATCAGGCCGGCTGGTTACAGGTCAACGGCTGCCTGCCGGATGACTGGTTTGTGGACCACGATCTCGATCACGTGCCGGACCGCATCGACTCCTGCACCGACCGGTGGGGCCCGATCCCTCTCCTGGGTTGCCCCGACCCGAACGATGACGATGGGGACGGCGTCAGCAACGCTCAGGACCAATGCCCGAATCGAAGTGGCCTGCCCTGGAACGTCGGTTGTCCGGACGAACGGCTGGCGATTGGGAGAGAAAACCGCTTTTGCGACCTTGCTCCCTTCCTGTGCCCGCGTTCGTTCACCGATGTGGACTGCAACGCTCATCCGGAAGCGTGCGGCCTGGACACGGGGTGTCCGCAAGACGCCGATTGTGACGGCGTGCCTGATGACCTCGACGAGTGTCCAGACCGTTTTGGGTTGGGCTTCGAGGGCAATACGAGCGGCTGTCCGCTGGATTGGAACGGCAACGGGCAGGCGGATGAGAACGACGATGACCATGACGGCGTCCCCAACGAGATGGACTCTTGCCCCCAGGCGCAGGGGTCGCTGCAAAACAGCGGCTGCCCCCGCCCGGAAGGAGAAACCGTCAACCTGCAGGTCGAACTGGAACGC
>RFJH01000195.1 GCA_003694975.1 Anaerolineae bacterium
AAAGAGGAGTTACCTATGAGTATATTAGGCGCAATTTTCGCCGGTTTGATCGGGACGGTGGTCATCAGTATCGTGATGGCAATGGCTCCGAAAATGGGCATGCCGAAGATGGATATCGTAGGAATGCTTGGCACGATGTTCAGCGAGACAGGGAACCGCACCCTGGGCTGGCTGATGCACCTGATGATGGGCGTGGTCTTTGCTTTGGTATACGCTTTCCTGTGGTCGGTTGGTGTTGTCTCGCTTTCCTGGCTGACGGGTCTACTGTTCGGCGTGGTGCACTGGCTGATCGTGGGGCTGATGATGGCGGTTATCCCGATGATGCACGTCGGCATTCGCTCTGGCCGTGTGGCGGCTCCGGGGCTGTATATGACCAATTCGGGCGGCGCGATGGCCTTCATGGGCGGTCTGGTCGGCCATATGGTCTTCGGTCTCGTCGTGGCGTTGGTGTACGCGGCATTCGTGTAGGCTTCTCCTCCCTCCTCCGGCAACCTCCCACGGCCTTCTTCGCCTGTGGGAGGTTGCTGTTGAAGACGAGTATAATGGGGGTAATGAGCAACCGCACCAACGCCGAATGGCTGGCCGACCTGCGCTCCGAGGGGCCAAACCGCGATGCCGCCCTCGCCGACCTGAGTGCCATCATCCGTAAGGGGCTTTCCTTCGCCCTTTCGCGCTGGCTTTCCCCCACCGACCCTCACTTCGATTCCCTGGCCGATGAGACGACCCAGGAGACTCTGCTGCGTGTCCTGGAGCGGCTGGACACGTTCGAGGGACGCAGTCGGTTCACTACATGGGTGCACAAGATTGCCATTCGGATTGCGCTTTCGGAATTGCGCCGTAAGCGGTGGCGCGACGCCTCGCTCGACCATCTGCTCGATAGCGAGGAGGTCGCTGCGCCCTCCGGCCTGATGACCGATCCCGCCGCCGGCCCCGAGACCCTGGCGGAACGCGCCGACGCCCTGGCACGCCTCCGACGCATCATCGCCGAGGAACTGACCCCCCGTCAGCGACAGGCGCTGGTCGCCGTCGCTGTGCAGGGTGTACCGCTGGAGGAAGTCGCCCGGCGCATGGATACCAACCGCAACGCGCTTTATAAGTTGCTCCACGATGCCCGTCTGCGTTTGAAACGACGGATGGAAAAAGAAGGCCTTTCGCCCACAGAAGTCCTTGCTCTTTTCGACAAAAGGTAACTGCCCATGAGAGAACCCAATTTCTTCCGGCGCCTGATCCGCAAATTGCGGCCTCCCTCTTCGCAAAAGGGGAAAGACCACCACGACGAGGAGATGCTTCGCCGGTTGTTGCAGGCCGTGGAGCGCACGCGCGAGGTCGAATACTCCTGCGAGGATGTCTATCGGGTGCTCGATGAATATGCCGAACGCCTGCAACGCGGCGAGGATGCAGCCCGCCTGATGCCCCTCGTGCGTCATCACCTGGAGATGTGCCCGGATTGTCGCGAGGAGTTTGAGGCCCTCTTGCGGGTGCTGGAGGGAATGGCGGCATGACTCGGAGGACCACGCATGGATGAAGACCTGCTCTCGCGCTACAACTACGATTCCTTCGTCCCGGAGAAATTCGGCCCCTGGCTCAATTTCGAGAACAGCCCACCCCTCGGCGAACCGGCACCGGACTTTCCGCTCTGGACTCTGGATGGGGAAGAAACCCGCCTGAGCACTGTCTGGAAGGACCATCTCTATACGATTATCGAGTTCGGTTCGTTCACCTGACCGTACTGCGGGCTGGCGGCGCCGGCCATGAATGCCATTGCCGAACGTTACGCCGACCAGGGAGTTGGAGCCGTCTTCATCTACACCCACGAAGCGCATCCCGGCGAGAATTATCCCCACCTGACCTCCATGGAGCAAAAGTTTCGTCACGCCCGTGACCTGCGCGACAAACTGGGCGTGACGCGCCCCATCCTGGTCGATGCGCTGGATGGGGCCTGCCACCGCGCCTACGGCTCGATGCCCAACATGACCTGGATCATCGCCCGCTCCGGTATTCCGGTTTACAAATCGGATTGGACGGACGCGAACAGCGTGGAAAACGCGATCCAATATTTCCTCGATGTGACTGCCCGCCGACGCGCCGGGCAACCGTTGGTCCCCTTTCGCGTGGAGCGCCTGGATTATCGCACGAGGGATCGAGAGGCCTTTTACAAGGGACTGGAACGCAACGGCCCCAAGGCAGTCGAAGAATTCCGCCGCGCCTTTGGCTGATTTCCTTGACGCCTCTCGCGTTTCAACCTAGAATTGAGCCGTTCTTTGGTATTCCTGGCATCTACCTTCGGATAAGCGATGAACGACGAAACTGTTCCCAGTACCACCGAGCACTGTACGTGCTCATCCTTCCAATCCTGACCCCTCGGAGCGGAAGTAATTCCGGTTGCCTCCGGGGGGAGAAGCAAAGGAGGTGCCCTCATGCTGGTCAACACGGATGAAGTTGTGGCGCGCGTCCAGGCTGCTTTGGAACGCGGTGATTTCGATTCGGCCATCCAGGTCATTGAGGCGCTCAAAGGACCCGACCAGGCCAAACTGTTCTCCGAATTGGACGATGAAGAGCAGACCGAACTTCTCCCCAAACTCGATCTCTCCGATTCGGCGGACATCCTGGAGGACATGGATGAGGGCGAGGCCGCCAAACTTGCCGCCTCGCTCCCGACCGAGACCGTAGCCCGCATCGTGGACGAGATGGAGCCGGACGAGGCCGCCGACCTGTTGGGCGATCTGCCCCCTCAACGCGCCCGCGATGTGCTTGCTCGTCTTGAAGACCCGGAAGAAATCCGCCCTCTCCTCTATCATCCCGATGACAGCGCCGGCGGCCTGATGACCTCCGAGTTCCTCGCCCTGCGCCCGCTCATGACGGCCCAGGAAGCCATCGAAGCGCTGCGTGCCTGGAATCCGGATACCGAGACGGTCTATTATCTCTTCGTGGTGGACGAAGCGAAACGCCTCGTTGGCGTGGTCAGTTTGCGACAACTCGTGCTTGCAAGGCCGGGTACCCTGATTCGGGATATTATGGACCCGGATGTCATCCATGTCCGCCTGGGCACCGACCAGGAAGAGGTTGCTCACCTCATGTCACACTATGATTTGCTTGCTCTCCCTGTGGTGGACGACGAGGGCGTCCTTTTGGGCATTATTACAGTGGATGATGTGATGGATGTGATCGAGGACGAGGCGACCGAAGACATCCAGCGCCTCGGTGGTGCGGAACCTCTCGATCAGCCCTACCTGGAAACCGGCGTGCTGACCGTGGCGCGCAAGCGCATCGGCTGGTTGATGTTGCTGTTCGTCACCGGTACGTTGACGGGGACGGTGCTGCGCCTCTTTGAAAACGAACTTCAAGCGGTGGTGGCGCTCTCGTTTTACGTCCCCTTGCTGATTGGCACTGGGGGGAACGCCGGTTCGCAGACGACAAGCACCATCATTCGCGCACTTGGCGTGGGCGATATTGAGTGGAAAGATGCGTTGCGCACGTTGTGGCACGAATGGCGTACCGGCCTGGTGCTGGGGCTGGGGATGGCCTTGATGGCTTACATCCGCGCCGTGACGTGGGATGCTCCCCCGCTTCTGGCGCTGACGGTTTCACTGGCGAGTTTCATCATCGTCCTGTGGGCCAACAGCCTGGGAGCGTTGTTGCCTGTTCTGGCGGACCGCCTGGGCATAGATCCGGCTACCGTCTCCGGGCCGGTGATGAGCACGCTGGTGGACGCGACGGGGCTGTTTATCTATCTTTCGATTGCTAAGTTGTTGATGGGGATTTAAGAACCGACTGTTGGCAAGCAGTCGAGGGGCGCCTTGTTTTGCGTGTAGCCATTGCCCCTCGACCGCTTGCTTACGGTTGCCATGCCAGAAAGGCTTCCAGCACGCGCAAATTGATCTCGAAATCGGTATCGCGGTGGTTGGTCAGTTCGATATCCACGGACGGGATGCCGCGCACGGAGGCGGCCCAGTCGGTCAGGTTGCCAGTGTAATCGCAGCCGGTATCTATGGGTGGGTAGCGATAAGGGCTGACCGCAGCGAGCGCCTTTGCCAGCCGGATGGACGGCGGGTAATCCGGTACGCCACCGGCGAAGATGCCCAGTGCGGCGCTGTGGTAACTGATCAGGGCCTGAATGCGGTGCACGGTGAGGAAGTCCATCAGAGCGACCGTCTCCGGCTCGGAGGCCGGGTACGCGCCTGCCGTGACCGGGAGGTAATCCCAGCAGCCGTCGCGGTCCCACTCCGCCTTCCAGCGGTAGGGCCAGTTGCGGTTCAGGTCCACGCCGTGGTCGTTCACGCGACCTTCGATGCCGTGGGCGCGCGCCTCCCCGTCCGGGTTCAGGTTGTGCAGGATGTAGAGGGTCACGTCCGGGGGGACGGTCTCCGGGTGTTCGCTCAGGTAGAGGATCAGTTCGTCCGCCAGGGCGATGGTGTTCCACTCGTTCCCGCCGTGAATGCCGGCGACGATCATCTTTTCCGTCTCGCCGTTCCCGAAGAC
>RFJH01000196.1 GCA_003694975.1 Anaerolineae bacterium
CCCCGAAGGAGCTTCATGTGCTGAGCCGGTGGCTTCAGCCTCCGGCGGAGGAGCCGAGATAAATCTCGCGCAATGGTGCGAGGCGGCGCGGGACAACTGCAAGCAGTTGTGTTACAGCAACACGCTCTCCGAGTGGCTGCGTAGCAGCCGTATCGAGGAGAGCGATTATCAAAGCACTCCTCGATAGCCCTGGGTCGCAACTGCAAGCAGTTGTTCTACAATGCCCGGCGCGGGGCGCTACTTGGGGCACGGTGCTTGCTCTCCTCGATACGCACCCTGGCAGGTACTACTCAGAGATCAGTTATTGATAGGCACGGCGTGCCTCAGCGCAGCGGCATACGAGATGCTTTGGGTATCTTGGGGAATTTCTCCAACAACATTTGCGCACACGCGCTTCAGGGGAGGTCGGCGTAACGGTGAATGCCGCTTGTATCTACCGCCTCGAGCAGTTCGCGCACCGTCGCGCCCAGGGCAGGATGGCGCAGGTCAGGGGCGAGGTCGGCCAGCGGGACGAGGACGAAAGGTCGTTCGTGCAAGCGCGGGTGAGGGATGATCAGGGATGGAGTCTCCAGGGTCAGGTCGTCGTAGAAGAGAATGTCCAGGTCAATCTGGCGCGGGCCGTAGCGAAAAGTGGGGGTGCGGCCCAGGTCGGCCTCCAGACGCTTCAGATAGGTCAGGAGGTCTGCTGGAGGCAAGTCGGTCGCGGCGCGGATGACCATATTCAGGAAGGGCGGCTGGTCGGTGTACCCCCAGGGCGGCGTCTCGTAGACCGGTGAGGTAGCCAGCACGCGCACCGCAGGCGGCAGGGTGTCGAGGGCGGCGCGCAAATTGGCGAGACGGTCACCGAGGTTGGTGCCGAGGGCAAGGTAGACGACGTGTGTCATTTGGATGAACTCACTCTTGTGGGAGATGCTCACACGCTCCGGCGCACCTCGAAGCGCCAGAACTCACCTGTAGGTTGCTCCCACTCCAGGCGCGTTTCGTCCACCCGTGAGGCGCGTGGGCCGCGTCGCACGGCCTCCAGAAGGCGCTCCAGAAGATGGCGTTCTCCCTCCGCGACGATTTCAACCTGGTTGTACCCCACATTGCGCACCCAACCGCTCAAACCGAGCGCGTAAGCATTCTGTTGAACAAAGGCGCGAAAACCCACCCCCTGCACGCGGCCTGTCACCCAAATGTGAATCCGCGCCAGATCAGGTGGGCGGTGGTTGGATTCCATCGCTCTTCCTCCTCTCGCGGACGAGATTCAGGATTCCCCACATCGGGATGAACAGCACAATCCCAAGCAATACCAGATAAGGGCTGAAATTGCGCAATGCCACACCAAACAAGTTTTCCCCCAGAGTCTCCTCGCGCCAACGTCTCTCTGCCAAAGGGAGCGATATCCCCAGGGCGCGTTGCATCCCCTGATTGCAATCCAGGCCATCGGCATAGGAGTCCACCAGAGAAAGCAGGCCGGAGTTCCCATAGGTATCGCGCAGGAAACGCGTGAAGTCCTGGGATTCGGCATAAGCCAGAAACGCTCGTCCCGCGTCCGGAGGGAAGGCATCGCAGAGATCGGCCAGGGAGAGGAGCGTGCCTTCCTGACTTGCCAGCGACAGGGCGCGTTCGTAATCCGGGTTGGGCGAGCGTTCGGCCAGCGTAGCGACCCCCTCTCGCAGCCACACGGGGAGATCGGCGTAGGATTCGCCGGTATAGCGATAGAGCAAGACGTGCGCCAGTTCGTGAGGAACCTGTTGAGATAAAGCAAAGCGCTGTCCCTCGCCGGGTGCTACGGAGACCATGACCACGCCCAGGTCTGGAGCAGCGTGCCCGGCCACCCAGTCATGGCTGTCCGTCAAAGCGCTGCGTAAGTCATCCACCGAGGCATAGATATAGATGTCAATCCTCTCCTGGGTGGGAAGGGGAATCAGGTCCTCAACGCCGCCCAGGCCGGCGCGTGCGGCATCCAGCGCGGCCTGCCCAAAGATCGCATCACCATCGTACCAGTGTACATACAAGGGCACCTCTTCCAGATGTTGCCAGGGGAAACGATTGTCATCGTATTGGAAGATGTACTGCGCGCTGGTGACCGTCTCGCCGTTTTCGAGTTTCACGCTGAACCAGAAAACCAGGGAGGCAAACGGTCGCAAGGCGCTCTGCCGGACGTCGTGCCGGTAGGTCAGCGTTCCGTCCGGGTTCACAGTGGCGGGATAGGTAGATGTGCTCGCCCCGCGTTCATCGCGGAAAAACAATGTGGCCTCTTTAACAGGGACAACCGGACTCAGACGCGCCCGAAAAGCAATGTACTCCCCGAAAAGGTGCTCGGCCTGGACATCCACGATTTCGACCGCGCTCTGACCCCGAGCCGATTTCGCCGTTCCCAGCAGGGACAAGAAGACAAACAGTGTGGTCAACCAGCGTCGCATCTCACCTCCCCAGGAAAAACACCAGTGGGACCAGGGTGAACGGGCTGAGCACGGTGCTGACAAAGACCGCCGCCGTCACGTAGTCCGGTCGGACATCGTACTCCGTCGCCAGGACAGTGGTCGCCACGGCGGTAGGCATGGCAGCGGAGATCACCCCGGCCTGGAACGCCGCGCCCTCTATCCCCAGCAGGGCGCCCACCCCCAGGCCGACGACCGGACCGGCCAGGAGCCGAAGCGCGCTGCTGAGGGCCAACACCCGCCAGTTCGCCGTCCAGCGCACGCGTTGTAATTCCAGGCCAAGAAGGATCAGCATAGATGGGATGGCCGCGTCGGAAAGTAAGCGCACGGCGCGTGTGACTGCTTGCGGCAGTGGCGTGTTCAGGCGCGTTACCA
>RFJH01000197.1 GCA_003694975.1 Anaerolineae bacterium
ACTGTATACCCTACCTGTCACCCGCCCTCCGGGGTGTGGTTCCGCGTCGCGGGCAGAGAGATGCAGTTTTACCCATCTGAGGTCGTGGAGGTCATGCCGGGAGAGGCGCTTACGGTCACGACGTTACCCCTGCGTCCGAATGCCACACTCTCCTGTGCCTGGGAATACGCCGGTCCCGCCTTTCGAACCGCCGGCACTCAGCCGACGGGCTGCCAGATCAGTGTGCCAATCAGCGATAACGGGGATGCGGAAGGCGTATTGACCGCGATTGTACAGGAAGGGTTCTTCTGCTCGAAATCAGCGGTTTTCTCCTTACGCGTACGCTCGACCTCCCCTTAACGTGATGAATGGAGTAGAAATGCGGGTACGTTTTCCGTTCCTGGTGATTGGTTTGTTCTTTAGCGGTGCCCTACTGGTAGGCTGCGCGCGACAGACCCCCTCCCCACCACCGGTAGTGCAACCCTCCGATTGCCGTGTGAAGACCGGAGGAACGGTGACGTTTTCTCTGGATGGTCAAATTCCTGCCAACACAACCATTCGTTGGAGCGCCTCGGCGGGCAAAATCACCTGGAGCGGCCAGGGATTGGTGGCGACGTTCATCGCACCGCAAACGCCGGGGGACGTGGTCATCACCGTCTCATTTTTCACCACCAGCACGCCTCCTGTGGAAAGCAACCGCACGTGTACGGTCGTAGCCGCCGGAGAAACGGAAGACCCGGACGATAACGGGACGACGGAATTACCTCCTTCGCCCCTCACCGCCGACGGGCCGACGGTGGTCATCAGCGAGGTGATGGGCAATCCCTGTGGGCCCATGGAAAACAAGAAATGGAATCAGTACGTCGAACTGTATAACTATGGCGACGAAGCGGTGGACGTGGGAGGGTGGTGGCTCTACGACGAGGGAGAGCACGGGACTCCCGATCAACTCGTCGCCTGGGAGACGCGCATCCCCGTTCCTCCCGGCGAAAACCTGGTCACGAACAGTACCATTCTGCCGCCACATGGTTTCGCGATCATCTTATCCCCGCTTTATCTTCAAGGCCCCGAACCCTACCACATGCCTTACACTTTCCCCTCCGGAACGGTTATCCTAACCGTAGGCGGCGATAAGTCCCTGGGTGATGACGTGTATTACATTATCGCGGATCAGCCGGATTTCGGTGTCCGCGATACCCTCACGCTGTATGTGGGCAGCAGCACGACCATAGAGCGCATTGTGGATACCTACGGCACCCCACGGACGGCAGGGATTATCCACCCCCGCGACTTAAACGACGATAGCGAGGATGCCATCCCTCTATACCTGCGAGATTGCGAAGCCGCGGAGCGGATTGACCCTCATCTGCCCGATAACGAATTCAACTGGAGCGCCGTGCCCAACGGCACGCCGGGAGATGGCGCCTACTGATCAACAGGTGGTGTGAAACAGCCCTCCCACGCGTCTCCCCTGACTTGCCAGGCGGTTGTATAGTTCCACCGCGCGACCGGTTTCTTCAATGTGATATTCAACGTTGCGCTGTTTTAACGTCTCCTCGACCTCCGGCGTGACACCCAGCGCGCGCAGACGGCCACATCCCAGAATCACCACCTCCACCCCCTGACCTAAAATCTCCTCGATATCGGCGACCTGGATACCCGGCTGATGACGTGTGCCGGTCTCTTTCCAGTTCCACTCGCGCGCGCCCTGCGGGCCGATTTTGCAATCCCGGAAACGATGCGTTTTACCGCTGTAAGTGACCTCGATCTGTCCCCAGGTCAACCGCGTGATGACAGGTAATTCCGACATGCTACCTCCCACGCGTTCACGTACTGATGAGGCAATCCGTGTGGACTACCGTATCCCTGCCAGAGTCAAGACACCGAAGACCAACACAACCAGCGCCGCACCGAGAAGAACCTCGCGGGCCTGGCGATGGTCAACCAGATGGAACACGGGATAGATTCCCTCTGCCCTCCATTGTGGGGCGGCGAACCAGGCAAAAATCAGACCACCCAGCAGGCCTCCGATGTGTCCCCAGTTGTCAATGCCGGGGGAGAGGCCGATGAACAGGTTGATGGCTGCGATGACAATCAGATTGTTCAGCGACCGCCGGGCGCGATTCCCAAGGAGGGCGCGATTTTGATAAAGCAAGACACCCTGCGCGGCCAGGAGACCAAAGATGGCAGTGGAGGCTCCTACCGAAATACCCGTTGAGAATAGAAAGGAGAAGACGTTCCCTGCGAAACCGGCCAGGAAATAGAGCAACAAGAAGCGCCGGCGACCGAAGAAACGCTCCACCTCGGAGCCAATAACCAGCAAGGCATACATGTTGAAGCCGATGTGCAGGATGGAAGCGTGCAGGAAGACGGGGGTAATCAGTCGCCACAGTTCACCGGCACGGATATAGGTGTTGATTTTGGCTCCCAGGGCTACCGGCAGGTCGGTGCCGAGGAAGACCTCGCTGCCCAGTTGCAGCAGGTACACGCCAACGCTGATCGCCAGGAGGATATACGTCACTGTCGGCGTGACGGAAGGCAAACGCACGACCGGCGCCTGAATAGGACGTTCCTCTTCAGGAGGAAAAGGTGTATCGGGAAAAGATGGATTCACAGTGAGACCTTTCGGTGGTGCACGCGATGGTGCTCGGCCTGGATGATGGCGTAAATGATATCTACCGTTTCATCCAGTTTGCCATCCCGGTTTACAACGACGTAATCGAACTCCTCCACGCGCTTCAATTCCTGGCGCGCCGTGGCGATGCGCAGATTCAACCCTTCGGGAGTCTCTGTCTTGCGTGAGCGCAGGCGGCGGATTAACTCCTCCTCGTTTTGAGTGGTGAGGAAGATCAGCACCGCTTCCGGCACCAGACGACGTATCGTGGCTGCTCCCTGAACATCTATGCGCATGATGACATCCTTACCGCTTGCCAGGGCCTCGCGCACCTGTTGCTTGGGAATGCCCTTGTAATCGTTGTAGACCAGGGCATGTTCGAGCAACTCATCTTCCTCGATCATGCGCGCAAATTCGTCTGTGGAGACGAAAAAATAATCCACGCCGTCCACCTCGCCGGGCCTTTTCGGGCGTGTGGTCGCCGTGACAACAAAGTGGAACGGCAGGCCGCGCTCCTTCATGCGCTGAATGACGGCATCTTTCCCCACGCCGGAAGGCCCGGAGATGACGATGAGCAATGGTTCGGGATGGTGAATATGAAAATTGGCGTCGGATGTCATACGTCTCCTGGCAAGGATGTTTCGTTATCTCTGAAGGATATACCGGGGCCAGGCGTTGCCCCACCTGCGGACGACACTTCGAGAAGTTTTGTCCAATTGTACCGCGAGTCGACCCTCACGCCCTCAGCGGTCAACTCCCCCTTCCATCTCATTGTATAATGGAGACATGCGTCTGGCGGTCACGCCGCCGCTCTCCCCGACTCTCGTGAGGTGGCTATGGCTTTCACCCCCAATCATCTTTCTCAGCAGGATCCCCGCTGGAAGAACGTCAAACTCGGCTTCGATAAGAAACTCACCATTGGCAGCGACGGCTGCGCCCTGACCTGCCTGGCCATGCTCGTCAACGGCTTTGGCCACGACGAGACTCCCAAGACGCTGAACAAGAAACTCAAAAACCTGGGCGAGGGCAACGGCTTCATCGGCCCGCTGGTCGTGTGGGGCGGACTGCCGCTCGTCTTCCCTGATATTCGCTTCGTAAATATCGTCATCTGCCGCGACCAGGACGCGCCGATCTCGCAAATCAACGCCGCCCTGGATCGGGGACAGCCCGTGCTCGTGGAGGTGGACCGTTCCCTTGCACAGGGGTTGCAAAACCACTGGGTGGTGCTCTACGAGCGCCGCGGGGACGATTACCTCATTCTCGACCCCTGGCCGTATCCCCCCGATGAGAGCGAAGTCCTTCTGACCACGCGCTACGGCTTTGGCCGCAAGGCGAAAAAAATCATCACCGCCGTCGTCTGGTACGAGGGGCCGGTCACGTCTCCTCCGCCTTCCGAAGAACCTCCTCCCGCCGAAGAAGAGACCGACTTGTTCGTGCGCGTCGTCGCCGAGGCGACCGCCGGTCTCCGCCTGCGCGCCCAGCCTACGACCGACTCCGCTACGCTGACCATCGAACCTGCCGGCACCCCCCTGCGCGTCATGGAGCCCGAAGAGGTCGCCCGTCCGAAAGTCGGCGTCTTTGGGCAGTGGATCCGCGTGCGCGACCCGCAGGGACGGGAAGGCTACGTCGCCGCCTGGTACGTCGAGTGGACGACCACCACCCCACCGCCCGAACCGCAGCCCGGCGAAATCCCTCATCCGGTGAACCCCTCCGTCGGCGACGGCCTGGAAGATGTCCCGCTCGCGCCGCCGGCGAACGAACGCCTCACGCTCCCCGCCAACCCCTCTTCGACCCACCGCCTCGTTGCCGACATCTGGAACCGCTACGGCGGCCTCCTGGCCGCCCTCTCCGATGTGCTGGATATCGAACCGGCCAGCGCGGTGGCCGTCTTCGCCGTCGAATCGGGCGGGCAGGCCTTTGGGCCGGATGGGCGCATGATCATCCGCTTTGAAAACCACATCTTCTACAACCTGTGGGGCAAAGACCACCCCTCGCGCTACAACAAACATTTCACCTTCAACGCCCAAAAGCCCTGGACGGGGCACAAATGGCGACCGACGCCCGATGAGCCCTGGCGTCCGCCCAACCTGCCCGACTTCCACGGCAGCCAAAGCCGCGAGTGGGAGGTCTTCGAGTTCGCCCGCACGCTGGATGAAGAGGCGGCGATGAAATCCATCAGCATGGGAGCACCGCAGATCATGGGCTTCAACTTCGGCGTGATCGGCTACGCTACCGTGCAGGATATGTTCAACGCTTTCTCGCGCAGCGAACGCGCTCAAATCGTTGGCTTCTTCGACTTCGTCAAAAACGTCGCCGCGAACGATGCGGCTGTCAAAGCCCTGCGCGCTCGTGACTTCAAGAAATTCGCCACTTTCTATAACGGGACGGGGCAGCAGGACCTCTACGGCGGCCTGATTCAAAACGCCTACCAGGCCTTCGAGGACATGTCCACTCCCGCGCCGCAACCGGAACCCGAACCGGAACCGCAACCCGAGCCGGAGCCGGAACCGCAGCCTCAGCCCGAACCCGAACCGGAACCCCAGCCCCAGCCCGAACCTGAACCCGAACCGCAGCCTGAGCCGCAGCCCGAGCCCGCTGCCCTCGTCGTCTTCGTCTCTCCCAACGTGGGCAGCCGGGGACTACGCATGAGGGCCAAACCCAGCCTGACGGGCAAACTGGTCGCGGTCGTGAAAGCGCGCCGACCGCTGACCGTCCTGGAGAAGAAGGCGAAAGCGCGCGCCAAGATCGGCGTGCGCAATCAATGGCTGAACGTCCGGGACGGGGAAGGGCATCGTGGCTATGTGGCGGCCTGGCTGGTGGTGGAATCCCTGGAGGAAGAGCCTGAACCGCAACCGCAGCCCCAGCCCGAGCCGGAGCCGCAGCCGCAACCCGAACCCCAGGCCACCGGCCCGCTGACCGTGGCCGTCTCGCGGCGCGCCGCGCGGGGATTGCGGATGCGTTCTCAGCCCTCCCTGGGCAGTTCGGTGCTCATCGTCCAGCCGCCCGGCACGCCATTACTTGTGCTGGAAGATGCCGAAAGCGCGCGGGCCAAGATCGGCGTGCGTGACCGCTGGCTCCAGGTGCGCGACGCCCAGGGGCGTATCGGCTACGTCGCGGCGTGGTACGTGGAAGAGGTCCCGGCGGAGGAGACGCCCTTTGCGGGCGAACAGGCCGGGGGTCCGGGCGAGGCGGGGGAGCCCGGGGAGGTCACGACGCTGGGGGG
>RFJH01000198.1 GCA_003694975.1 Anaerolineae bacterium
ACGCGCCCATCTGGGAATCCGGTGAGACGGTGCGCCTCTATGATGCAAGCGGCACCCTGCGTGCCGAGTACGTCGTCCCGTGACTCTGGTATACTGTTTGCCCTCGTTTACCCTCCTTTTGCCGAGGCCAGTCCATGACACAAGCCCTTTATCGGAAATGGCGTCCCCGAACGTGGGATGACGTGATTGGCCAGGAACACGTGGTGCGCACGTTGCGCAACGCCATCCGCGCCGACCGCGTGATGCATGCCTATTTGTTCGCCGGCCCGCGCGGCACGGGGAAGACCAGCGTGGCGCGCCTGCTGGCGAAGGCCGTCAACTGCCTGGCCGAGGACGCGGCGCGGCGTCCCTGCGATGAGTGCGCGCATTGCCGGGCGGTCAACGAGGGGCGTTTCCTCGATTTGATTGAGATTGACGCCGCCTCGAACACCGGCGTGGACGATGTGCGCGATTTGCGCGACAAAATCAACTTCACCCCCTCTCAAGGCCAGTATAAGATTTACATCATTGACGAGGTGCACATGCTCTCCACGGCGGCTTTCAATGCCCTGCTCAAGACCCTGGAAGAGCCGCCCGCACACGCCATCTTCGTCCTGGCGACGACCGAGAGCCACAAGATTCCGGCCACGGTGCTCTCACGTTGTCAGCGTCACGAGTTCCGCCGTCTTCCGGTGAGCGAGATCGTCGCCCGACTGAAGCACATCGCGCAGGCCGAGGCCATCGAAGCCGATGAGGACGCTCTGACCCTGATCGCCCGCCAGGCGACCGGCAGCCTGCGCGACGCCATCTCCCTGCTGGACCAACTCGCCTCGACCGGCGAACGCATCACCCTGTCGCTGACCCAAACCGTGCTCGGCACGACCACACAACAGACTGTCATCGAACTGGTGCAGGCCATCCTGGACGGTCGGCCTCAACGTGGGCTGGAGCAGATTCACCACGCCCTCGATGCGGGCGCCGATGCGCGCGCGCTGGCGCGCCAGGTGGTGGAATACCTGCGCGCCGTGCTGCTCATCCACATGGGGAACGGCGGGCAGGTGGAGACGACCGCGGAGATCAAAGAGCGCATGGAAAACCATGCCCATGCTTTCTCGCTGAAGGCCATCTTGCGCATGATTCGCGCCTTCAATGCCGCGGCTACCGAGCAGCGTGGAGGCTGGCATCCTGCCCTGGGGCTGGAACTGGCCCTGGTCGAGTCGCTGGATGCGACGTCCTCTGGATCGGAAACGGTGATGGAAGAAACGCCGCGCTCTGCGCCGAAAGCGGTCGCGCCGCAGCCATCGTCGGCGGTTGCTTCGGCGGCGAGAAAAGCGCCTGCATCAAAACCTTCGCCCCCCACAGGCGAGGCCGGGAGCGAAGTGGAACGTTCTGGGGAACCCCCGGTGGTCTCTCTGGAGAAAGTCGCTGCTGCGTGGAAGTCCATTCGCGCCCTGGTCCGCCCGCAATACCCCGCCGTGGACGGGCTGTTGAACAGTTGCACGTTGCTGGAGGTGCGCGGGGACGTGCTCGTCCTGGGGTTCAGCAGTCCCGTCGTCATGGAAAAGATGGATAAGCCGGAGCAGATTGCCATTGCCCGCCGCGCCATCGCTCAGGTGTTGGGCGTGGACCTGAATATCCGCTGTGTCCTGACTCAGAACAAGGGGCAGATTCCCCCGGACGTGAAACGGGATGGCATGGTCGCGGCCGCGTTGCAGGCCGGTGGAGAGATTGTGGACGTTCAGGAAACGCGCGTATCTCGAAGCCAGGAAGGAGAACAACATGGCTAAAGGTTTTCCCACCGGGAAGGGCGGCATGCTCAAACAACTTCAACAATTGCAGCGTCAGTTGGAGGAAGCGCAGGCGCGCCTGGCAGAGGAGACCGTCACCGTCAGTGTGGGGGGCGGCGCGGTGACCATCACGATGACGGGCGACCAGAAGTGCCAAGCGGTGCAGATTGATCCCGCTTTGCTCGAGGACGCCGATGCCGAGATGCTGCAGGATATGATTCTCTCGGCCATCAATCGCGCCCTGGATGAATCCCGCGAACTGGCGACGAAGTTCCTCGGTTCCCTAGCAGGCGGCCTTCCCTTCTAAGGATTATGCTTCTCCCCGAACCCCTCCAGCGTTTGATCACGGCTCTGGAACGCCTACCGGGCATTGGCCCGAAGACGGCCTCTCGCCTGGCCTTTTACCTCTTGCGTGCCCCCGAAGAGGTCTCTCAGGAACTGGCCAGCGCGCTCGCCGACCTGAAGGAACGGACGGCGCTTTGCCAGGAATGTTTTCACATCACCGAGGCCGGGCGTGAGCGCTGTGAGATTTGCAGCGATGAACAGCGTGATGGCTCCGTCATCTGCGTGGTCGAAGATGCGCTGGACGTGCTCAGCCTGGAGCGCACCGGCGCCTATCATGGGAGATACCATGTCTTGCACGGATTGCTTTCCCCGATTGAGGGCATCGGGCCGGAGGACCTGCGCATCCGCCCCCTCCTGGAGCGGGTGAAACGCGGGGGGGTCGAGGAAGTCATCCTGGCGACCAACCCCAGCCTGGAAGGCGACGCAACCGCCCTCTACCTGCGCCAGCAATTGCAGCCGTTGGGCGTGCGCGTCACACGCCTGGCGCTGGGTCTCCCAGTTGGCGGAGACCTGGAATACGCCGACCAGAACACCCTTCTGCGCGCTCTGACCGGTCGCCGCGAGATGGAATAAATCTAACCCTTGCCGGTATATTCTGCCTGTGATACAATGCGATCGATGAACACGCAGTCTGTTGCCCGCCATCACCACCATCATCATTGCACATCCGGCCTCCCCGACCGGGCAGGACTGCTTTAACTATTGCCCCACCTCCACTACCTTTTTGCATCACAAAAGCGCCTCCCCGGTTCGGGAGGCGCTCTTCGTTTTGCTTATGGATACCAACACATTACCACCACGCACCGACATACGGCTGGCATTGCCCAGCAAAGGGCGCCTGGCCGAGGACGCCCTCAACCTGCTTGCCCGGGTGGACTTGCGCGTCCACAAACCGAATCCGCGACAGTACCAGGCCACCATTCCCGCCCTTCCCGACCTTCAGGTCCTCTTCCAGCGGCCGGGCGACATCGTCACCAGCGTGCGCAACGGCAGCGTGGACTTTGGAATCACAGGTTGGGATGCGGTTTGCGAACGCGGCGGCGAGGATGGCTGTATCTTACCTCTGCACCGCGAATTGGGCTTCGGCCACTGCTCGCTGAACGTCATCGTGCCGGAGGGCGTGTCGTCCGTCCATTGTATGAGCGATCTGCTGCGCTGGCAGAGAGAACTTGCTCGCCCTCTGCGCGTGGCGACCAAATTCCCCAACCTGACGCGCTCTTTCTTCCGCCGTCATGGCATCATGGAAGTTCAACTCATCCATGCCGAAGGGACTCTGGAGATCGCCCCTGCCATTGGCTACGCCGACCTGATCACTGACCTGGTCTCCAGCGGCACCACCCTGCGCGATAACCGCCTGCGCCCTCTGGATGATGGCTGCATTCTACGCTCGCAGGCCAGTTTGATTGCCAATCGACGTGCCCTGAAATCGCGCCCGCGTGTCCTGGAGGTAGCCCGCCGTCTTCTCGAATTCATTGTCGCCCACCTGCGGGCCGAGGAGAACGTCTCTGTGTTCGCTAATATGCGCGGTGACTCTCCTGAGGAGATCGCCCGCAAAATGTTTTCTCAACGCCTCTTGAGAGGTCTGCAAGGGCCGACCATCTCTCCCCTCATCACCTCCTCTTCGGGGAGTTGGTTTGCGGTGCATATCATCGTTCGAAAAGAGGAACTCCATCAGGCCATTCGTGAACTACGGGCGATTGGTGGAAGCGGCGTGGTGGTCACCCCGGTTACGTACATCTTTGAAGAAGAGCCCGCTGAATACATTGCTTTATTGGAGGCTTTGAAAGAGTCATGATACCCATCCTGGACCTTTCCACTGCTCAGAAGACCGTTCTTCGTCGCGCGCCTCTCAACCTGTGGGACTTTCCTCCTTCGGTTGTGGAAAAGACACGGGCTTTGTTTGGAGAGGGGGTTACCCCTCCTCAAGCCGTCGCGCGTATCCTGGCCTCCATTCGAGAGGAGGGGGATGCTGCCTTGCGTCGCTGGAGCGCGTTGCTGGATCGCACCGTTCCCAAAGAGTTTCGCCTCTCGCGGGATGCCATGCGTAAGGCCTGGGAAATGCTTCCTACCGATCTGGCCTCTGCGTTGCGCCTCGCCGCCCAACGTATCCGCGCTTTCCATGAGCGGCAGCCGCTCCCTTCCTGGGAGCACCGCGATGAGAATGGGGTGCTGGGGCAACGACTTGTCCCTATCGAGCGCGTGGGCGTTTACGTGCCGGGGGGCAGCGCGCCTCTGCCTTCTTCGCTTCTCATGTCGGTGATCCCGGCACAGGTGGCCGGTGTGGAGACCATCGTCGTTTGCACACCTCCCGAGCCCCATCCCACCATCCTGGCCGCGGCCTACCTTTGCGAGGTGGAACATTTCTATCAGGTTGGCGGTGCGCAGGCTATTGGCGCGATGGCCTTTGGCACAGAGAGCGTGCCGAAGGTGGATAAGATTGTCGGCGCAGGAAACCTGTGGGTCACCCTGGCGAAGCAACAGGTTTTCGGCGTTGTCGGCCTGGATGGTCTGGCCGGCCCGACCGAGACGATGATCATCGCCGACGGAAGCGCCAACCCCGATTGGGTGGCCGCCGATCTGCTTGCCCAGGCCGAACACGATCCGCTTGCCTCCGCCATTTTGCTCACTCCCGATTCTGCTCTGGCCGCGCGTGTGCAAGAGCAGATTGCTCATCAAATTGAACGTCTCTCGCGCGCCGAAATCATTTCGCAGTCGTTGGCTTCGCGCAGTGGCATTGTCCTCACCCCCGATCTGGAAACCGCTGCCGATCTGGCGAACGAGTACGCTCCGGAGCACCTTTGTCTATCCGTCGCAGACCCGGAAGCGCTTCTCCCTCGCCTGCGCCACAGCGGCGGTATTTTCATTGGAGAACATTCCTTCGAGGTGCTGGGAGATTATGTCGCCGGGCCGAGCCACGTCATGCCCACCGGCGGCAGCGCGCGTTTCAACTCTCCTCTTAACGCGCTTGATTTTGTCAAGGTCGTCAGTCTGATTGGGCTGACCCCTCAGGCCGGGGAAATACTCAGCCGACCGGCGGCTGTGATTGCGCAGGCGGAGACTCTCACCGCTCATGCCGCTGCCGCCGAAAAGCGGTTTTCTGGGTGACTCAAAGGCTGGAGAGGATGCAATGGAAGCCTTCGTCCGTTCCCACATTCGGGAGATGAGTGCTTATGAGCCGGTCTTGCCTTTTGAGGTCCGCGCCCGGCAATTGGGCATCTCGCCGGAGCATATGCTGAAACTGGATGCCAATGAAAACCCTTATGGGCCACTTCCGGAGGTCCTGGGGGCGCTTTCCCGTCTCCCTTATGTCCATATTTACCCTGATCCGGAGAGTGGTTTCCTGCGGGAGGCGCTGGCGGAATATACCGGTGTGCCGGCAGAGCATTTAATGGTCGGCGCCGGCGCAGATGAACTGATAGACCTCATCGCGCGCCTCTTCCTGGAGCCGGGCGATGCCGTGCTGACCTGCCCACCCACATTCGGGATGTATGCTTTCGTTGCCCATTTGAGCGCCGCGCGCGTGATTCCCATCTCGCGTCGGCAGGACTTTTCGCTTCAGGTCGAGGAGATCGAAGCCACTGTGGAACGCGAGCGCCCGAAAGTGCTCTTCCTGGCTTCTCCCAACAACCCGGATGGCGGGTTGATCTCATCGGCCACACTTGAGCGCCTGTTGAAATTGCCTGTGGTCGTGGTGTTGGATGAAGCCTACATTGAATTTGCCCCACCATCCAGCAGTCACATTACGGAAACCCTCCGTTGGGAGAACTTGATCGTGCTTCGCACGTTCAGCAAATGGGCAGGGCTGGCAGGATTACGCGTGGGGTATGGTGCTTTTCCGAAAAGGTTGATGAAGTACTTGTGGAAAATCAAGCAACCGTATAACGTCTCGGTCGCGGCTCAGGAGGCGGCGCGGATCGCGCTGGAACATAGGGATGAGTTGCAAAGGCGGCGTGACCGCATCGTCGCAGCGCGCGAGGCCTTCTATCGTGAATTGCGCGCCATTCCCTATCTCGAACCGTATCCCTCACAAGCCAATTTCATCTTATGCCGCGTCGTGAGGGGGAGTGCTGCAACCCTGCACCATACCTTGATGGCAAGGGGTGTTCTGGTACGCTATTTCAACTCGCCTGGCCTGCAAGATTTCATTCGCATCAGCATCGGGCGCCCGGAAGAAATGGAGAAATTGTTGAATACCTTGCGGCAGTTGCCCTTTCCGCCGTGAGAACAGGAGATTTCAGGAGGCAAAGAGAATGCGCGTTGCTGAAGTGCATCGGAAAACACGAGAGACCGATATCCGCGTCACGCTGAACCTGGATGGCCGCGGTGAACATGCTGTCCAGTCGGGCATTGCTTTCCTCGACCATATGCTCCGTCACCTGACCACACATGGTCTCTTCGATCTGACGCTGCGCGCGGAAGGCGATCTGGAGATTGACCCTCATCACACTGTGGAAGACTGCGCGCTGACACTCGGTGAAGCCTTTGATCGCGCCCTGGCCGAACGCCGTGGTATCGCGCGCATGGGGGCTGCCCACGTCCCTATGGATGAGAGCCTGGCCTTCGTCGCCGTGGATTTCTCCGGTCGTCCCTACGCGGTGATACAGGTTGAATGGCATACGCCGACTATCGGCGCCATGCCTACCTCCCTGGTGGCGCACTTCCTGGAATCGTTCGCCGTCGCCGCGCGGGCCAACCTGCATGCCCGTGTCCTCTACGGGCGCGATGACCACCACCAGGCCGAGGCGCTCTTTAAAGCGCTTGGCCGTGCCCTTGATCAGGCTACTATGCTCGATCCGCGTCGCGTCAATGGGATTCCCAGCACGAAAGGGCGTCTATGATCGCACTTGTTGATTACGGCGTGGGCAATTTGCACTCAGTCGCCAAGGCGCTGCGAGAGGTGGGTGCGCGAGTGGAAATCACCTCCGTGCCAGAGGTCATCTTGCAGGCTTCTGCGGTGGTGTTGCCCGGTGTGGGCGCGTTCGGGGATGGCATGGCTGGCTTGCGAAATCGCGGGCTGATAACAGCGCTGCGTGAGGTCGTCAGGCGCGGTGTTCCTTTGCTGGGAATTTGCCTGGGGATGCAACTCCTCTTTCAGGAAAGCGAGGAACGCGGTCGGCACGCGGGATTAGGGTTCCTGGAAGGGCGTGTGGTAACGTTTTCCCCCGCGCCCGGGCATAAGGTTCCCCATACCGGCTGGAATCAACTCTGGCCAACGCGGGAAAATCCACTCTTGCATGGCATCCACTCCGGCGAGTTTGTCTATTTCAATCACGGTTATTATTGCCTGGCGCGACCCGAAGATACCCTGGCCGAGACAGATTACATCGTGCGATACCCCTCCGTGGTGGGAAAAGGGCGTGTCTATGGCATTCAGTTTCACCCTGAAAAGAGTCAACGCGTGGGGCTTCACATTTTACGCAACTTCGTGGAACGAGGTTGAGACGATGGACGAACTCTCTTTCACCGTATATCCGGCGATTGATTTACGCGGCGGACGCGTGGTGCGCCTGCGACAGGGCGATCCGCATCGGGAGACCGTTTATGGGGGGGACGCGATGGCTCTCGCGCGCCACTGGCTCTCTCAAGGGGCTACCTGGCTGCACGTGGTCAACCTGGACGGCGCTTTCGGCGCGCCGGACGCCCCGAACCGGGAAGCCTTACGCTCCATCCTGCGGACCGGAGCGCGCGTGCAATTCGGCGGTGGCCTGCGCACGCTGGAGGAGATCGCCCACGCCCTGGACCTCGGCGTCGCGCGCGTGGTGCTGGGGACCGCCGCTGTAGAAGACCCCTCCCTGGTGGGCGAGGCGGTGACGCGCTTTGGTGACTCGCGCGTGGCCATCGGCCTGGACGTCCGCGATGGGCGTGTGCGCGTTCGGGGATGGCGTGAAGATAGCGGGTTGGATGCCATCATGCTTGGCAGGATGCTCTATGGGGTCGGAGTGCGGTGGGCTGTCTTCACGAATATCGCCCGCGACGGTGTGGGGCATGGCCTGGATATTCCTTCTGCGCGCGACCTGATGCAAAAAACCGGTTTGAAGGTCATCGCCTCCGGCGGTGTCAACGCGCTCACCGATATCGTGAGCGCCCGGAATGCCGGCCTGGCTGGCGTGATCGTTGGGCGCGCGCTCTATGAAAGATGTTTCACGTTGCAGGAGGCCTTGAGGTGCTAGCCAAACGCATCATCCCTTGCCTGGATATCAAAGATGACCGTGTGGTTAAAGGTGTTCATTTCCTCAACCTGCGCGATGCCGGCGACCCGGTGGAGCAGGCGCGTTTTTTCGAGCGCGAGGGGGCTGATGAACTGGTCTTTCTGGATATTTCGGCCACTCCAGAGGGCCGACGAACCGTCCTGGATACAGTGGCGCGCGTCGCCGAACAGGTCTTCATGCCCCTGACGGTGGGAGGAGGGGTGAATTCGGTATCTGCCATACGCGATTTGCTGCATGCCGGTGCCGACAAGGTGAGCATCAACTCCGCTGCCGTTCGCTGCCCGTCGTTGCTTTCGGAGGGCGCTGAGCGCTTTGGGAGTCAGTGCATTGTACTCGCCATTGATGCCAGGCGCCGCCCTGAAGGGTGGTGGGAGGTCTATATTTCCGGTGGACGTGTCCCCACCGGTCTGAATGCGGTGGAATGGGCGCGGCAAGGTGTGGAGGCCGGCGCGGGTGAGATCCTGCTTACCAGCATGGACGCCGACGGCACCCTGGATGGCTACGACATCGAATTGACGCGCGCCGTCGCCGATGCGGTGCCCGTCCCCGTCATCGCCAGCGGTGGCGCCGGTCGGATGGAGCATTTCGCTCGCGTACTTGAAGAAGGCGGTGCCGACGCCGCCCTCGCCGCCTCTCTGTTCCATGACCGCAAACTGACTATTCCTCAGGTCAAGCGTTACCTGATGTCGAGAGGCATCCCGGTCCGCCCCCCTTATTCCGAATCTCTCGCCCTACAGGAGGAGTAAATGCCCGTTGCTCTCTTTTCTGTCTATGACAAAACCGGTCTGACCGATTTCGCCGCTCAGTTGCATCGGCGCGGCTGGACTCTGGTGGCCAGTAGCGGTACAGCGCGTACCCTGGAGGCTTCCGGCCTGCCTGTGCTCCCCGTCGAAAGCCTGACCGGTGAGCCGGAGATGCTCGACGGACGCGTAAAAACTCTTCATCCTGCAATCCACGCTGCCATCCTCGCTCGCGATACAGAGGACGACCGCCGCGCCCTGGCCGACCGTGGCTGGCAACCAATTGACTTGGTGGTTGTGAACCTCTACCCTTTTGAACGCGTCATCGCAGACCCTGAAGCCTCGCTTGAAACCATTATTGAAAACATCGATATTGGCGGCGTGGCACTCCTGCGCGCTGCAGCCAAAAACCATGCTCGCGTGACTGTGCTCTGCGACCCGGAGGATTACAGGGAAGCCCTCGATCCGCCTGATCCGCCCGCTTTTCGTCTTCGTATGGCGCAGAAAGCGTTTGCCCGCACTGCTGCTTACGACGCGGCGATCGAGGCTTACTTTGCCTCCCGAACACAGAGCCCTGTGCCCTTACGCATCACGGCGTACCCCGTCTATCCATTGCGTTACGGGGAAAATCCACATCAGCAGGCCGTGTTTTACAGTCCTCGGCCGGATGGCTCTCCTCTGGGAGGGGAACTTTTGCAAGGTAAGGCGCTTTCTTACAACAACTTGCTCGATCTGGATGCCGCCTGGCGTGCTGCGACCGTGTTCCCTGAGGCGGCGGTCGTGGTGGTCAAACACGCCAGCCCTTGTGGAATTGCCACGGCACCTACCGTCGCTCAGGCGGTGAGCCTGGCAATCGCAGGGGATCCTGTCTCGGCATTTGGTAGCGTCATCGCGGCCAACCGCGAGGTAGACGCGGCCTTCGTGGAAGGGCTGGGTGACCTGTTCGTAGAGTGCATCATCGCACCCGGGTTTACGCTGGAGGCGCGCCACCTCTTGGAACGACGGAAGAACGCACGCCTGATTCAGATGCCGGAGGTCACACCGCCTGAGGAGCCAGAATGGCGTTCGATCGTGGGTGGCTGGCTCTGGCAGACTCCCGACACCGCCGACCCCTCCGAATCCTCTCCCTGGCGCGTGGTCACGCAACGCGAGCCTGATGATGTTGAGATGGAAGCCTTGCGCTTTGCGTGGACCGCCGTACGATACGTCAAATCGAACGCGGTACTCCTGGCGCGCGCCGAGGGAGGGCGATGTTTTACCGTGGGCATCGGTGGTGGCCAGCCCAATCGCGTGGACTGTGTGCGCCTTGCAGGGGAGCGCGCCGGCGGTCGCGCCTCTGGGGCAGTCCTGGCTTCTGATGCCTTTTTCCCCTTCCCGGATGGGGTGGAGGTCGCGGCTCGTCTAGGTGTCACTGCCATTGTGCAGCCGGGCGGCTCGGTGCGCGATCAGGCCGTCATCCAGGCCGCCGACCGGGCCGGCCTGGCGATGGTGTTTACCGGCGTGCGACATTTTCGTCACTGAGTAAAGAAGGATGGCCTATGAGACTCCGCTATGATTCTCGCGGTTTGATCCCGGCCGTGGTGCAGGATGCTGCCGATGGTGAGGTGCTTATGGTAGCCTGGATGAATGCTGATGCCTTGCGTCGGACGCAGGAGACCGGCCAGGTGCACTTCTGGAGTCGTAGTCGCCGTACCTTGTGGAAAAAGGGCGAGACATCCGGAAATACGCTATATGTGCGTGAAATCCGCGTGGATTGTGATGGCGATACGCTCCTGCTGAAGGTGGATGCTGTTGGGCCGACCTGTCACACCGGGGCGCGCTCCTGTTTTTTCCGTTCCCTGGAGGCCGACGATGCTGCATGAATTGTTCTCCGTGATAGAAGCGCGCAAAGCCCATCCCACGCCGGATTCGTACACGGCGCGCCTGCTTCAAGGCGAGGAAGACCGCCTGTTGCAAAAAGTGGGGGAGGAGGCGATTGAGGTGATCCTGGCAGCCAAAGGTCAGGGTACCACACGCCTGGTGGAAGAGGTAGCCGATCTCTTCTACCATGTCCTCGTGTTGCTGGCTGCGCATGAGGTATCGCTGAACGATGTCGAAGAAGAACTACGGATGCGACACAGGCAATGAACATTCTGCTCTTCGATATGGACGGTGTGTTGCTGGAGCCGCATGGCTACCATCGCGCTCTTCAGGAGACGGTCCGTCTTATCGGGCGCGCTTTGGGGTTTATGGACGTCCACCTTACCACGCGGCACATCGCGGCGTTCGAAGCAGCCGGCGTGACAAGCGAGTGGGATTCCGCGGCCATTTGTGCTGCCCTGCTGTTGACCCATGCCTGGTCTGTTTTCCCCGATGCGTCTCTCCCTTCGGAACCACCCTTGCCATCGGTACCTGTACATGCGCTCTCGCCCCCAGACTTTGTGCCGTTCTTCCGTCAATTGGTCGACTCTGGTCTGTCCCCTTTGGAGCGCGCCGAGGAGATATTGTTGGCAGGTTATCAGGGACGCCGCCGGAACGCATGGCAGAAGGATGTTCTCCGCTCACTGCTGCGCACCGCGCGTGACCCCTATGCCTCGCTCACCCACCGCCTTTTTCAGGAACTCGTCCTGGGGAGTCAGGCCTTTAGCGAGACGTACAGTCTCCCCCCATCGCTCGATTGTGAAAGTTACCTTTTGAAATTCGATCGCCCTGCGCTTTCCCCTCTGGCGCAAGAGAAACTGAGGGACTGGCTTTCCGCAGATGCCCGGTATGCCGCCATTTTCACCAACCGTCCTTCACGTCGGCTGCCCTGGGCTGTTGGCGCGCCGGAGGCCGAGATCGGGGCGCGCCTTGCCGGGGTCTCGTACCTGTCGTTGATCGGTCTGGGGGAATTGTCCTGGGTGAGCGCGCGTCACGCACGGGATCGAGAGGCGTTCTTGAAGCCATCACCGGTACATGCCCTGGCCGCGTTGCGGTGCGCTCTGGGTGATGACCTGCTTGATGCGTTGGAGCGCGCGGCGGAAGTGGAAAGGGGCAAAGCATCTCGTTCGCACTGGGCAATGTTCGATGGCGCCCAGGTGCTGGTATTTGAAGATGCGGTGAAAGGCTTGCAAAGTGTGCGTGCGGCAAAGCAAGTTCTGGCACGCCTTGGGGTGGTGATCTCGGTGCAATATGTTGGTATCGCTCGCGACCCCATCAAGCGAGAAGCGCTTATCCGTGAGGGCGCAATGGTCTATTCATCCCTGGAGGAGGCCCTTTTCTCCTCTGAAATGGGGTTTTGGGGCTGAAAAACGGCTGAAAAGCCTTTGTCTTCCTCTTGTCGTTGCTATAAGCCTTTGGTATAATCCCCCTGCTCTCAGGCAGGAATTCCTGCCGACGTAGCTCAATCGGCAGAGCACCCGCCTTGTAAGCGGGCGGTTACGGGTTCGATTCCCGTCGTCGGCTTCCGCCAGAGCCTGCCGGTTCTCGCTCGAAAGGCGGGGGCCGGCAGCGTGACGGACAATTTATAAGTCAGACCGACTCGGGCGGTTACCCAAGTGGACAAAGGGGACTGACTGTAAATCAGTTGGCGAACGCCTTCGGAGGTTCGAATCCTCCACCGCCCACTCCCCGGCTGTCTATGCCGGGACGAAGGCCCTCATAGCTCAGACGGTAGAGCACGTTCTTGGTAAGAACGGGGTCAGGGGTTCAAGTCCCCTTGAGGGCTCTTCAACGGTCAAAGCACTCTTGTAAATAAAAAGGAGTACGAAGATGGCGAAGAAGAAATTTGAGCGCACGAAGCCGCATCTGAACGTAGGGACGATGGGGCACATTGACCACGGGAAGACGACGCTGACGGCGGCGATCACG
>RFJH01000199.1 GCA_003694975.1 Anaerolineae bacterium
GATTATATCATCACGAGTTCGCCCCTGCAAGGATACGCTGTACTTCGCGCACGGTGGCCTCGCCACGCGACACGAGGTGTTGTTCACCGCTGTTCAAATCTTTGACCGCGACCTGTCCGGTGGAGAGTTCATCTGGGCCGAGGACAAGGGCGACACGCGCCCCGATGCGGTCGGCGTAGCGAAATTGTTTTGGCAGGCGCTTTGGCTCCGGATAGACGACCACGTTCAGACCCGCGCGGCGCAACTCCGAGGCCAGCCGGAAGGACTCCAGGAGACGCTCCTGATCGAAGACGGTTACCAGGACCGGCGCGGGGTAGATGGTCAGGTCGGTGGGGAGGAGGCCGTACTTCTCCAGGACGAGGGTGATGACCACGTCCCCCATAGCGAATCCCACGCCTGGCAGCGGGTCTCCGCCCACGTCGGCGAGGAGGTTGTCGTAACGCCCACCGCCCAGGATGGAGCGACGGATCTCGCCGCCCACCTCCCAGGCCTCAATCACCGTGCCGGTGTAGTAGAGCAGGCCGCGCACGATGCTTGCGTCGTACCGCACGTACTCATCCACGCCCAACGCCTCGACCGCGGCCAGGAAACGGCGCAGTTCCTCCGACTGCTTCCAGAGTTCTTTGTCATCCAACATGGCCTTCAGGTTTTGCAGTTGCTTTTCGCTCAGGCCAATCTCGCGGCCATAGGCTTCCCATGCCTCAGGAGACATTTTCTCGCGGCGGTCAATCCACGTGGAGACAACCGGGCGTCCCTTTTCAGGGATGCCGAAGGCCTCGAACTGCGCGTCCATCAGGCGGCGGTTGTTGACCAGGATAAGCACCTGCTCCGGCGTGAGCCCCACCTCGCGGAAGAAAGTTGCCAGGACGGCCACCATCTCCGCATCGGCTTCGGGGGAATCCACACCGAGCATATCCACGTTCCATTGGAAGAACTCGCGCGAGCGTCCTTTCTGCGGACGTTCATAGCGCCAGAAAGGGCCGAAAGACCACCAGCGGATGGGGAAGGTCAACTGGCGCTGCCGCTGTGCGACCATGCGCGCCAGGCTGGGGGTCAGTTCAGGGCGCAGGGTGAGCATCTCCCCGCCGCGATCCTGGAAGACATAGGATTGCTCTTTGACCAGTTCTTCTCCGGATTTCGCGGCGTAAAGTTCCAGGGTCTCGAGGAAGGGCGCGTCGTATTCCTGGTAGCCGAAAGATTCCGAGACGCGACGGCAGACACCGTAGAGCCAGGTGCGTACGGCCATCTGTTCGGGGTAGAAATCGCGCGTTCCTTTGACGGGCTTGATGATGTTTTTCATAACAACTATCGCTCCTGAGGCAGGTTCGAGCGTCCATTTTAACACAATTGGATTGCCGCTTTCGGGTATCATTTATGGGGTTTGTGAGCGATCTGCGACTAACCTCGAAAGGATTTCTCATCCTCACAAGGAGAACACTGTGCGGTCATTTTCCCGAGAGTTTCTTCGCGCATGTTTGATTGTCGCGGCAGGGCTTATGGTGGCAGCCTGTCAGGGGGCGACAGGGGGTCTTACCACGGCAACGGCAGCGCCTCGCACCATGACGCCGACTGCGCTTCCCACTTCCACCCCTACGCCCAGGCCGACCTCCCCGCCCCCGTTGCCCCTGGGTGCCCCGGGCAATCCCCTCATCCTGGCTCTTCCACCGGAAACGGTGCTGGACGAGGAGATCGCAGGCGGCGAATCTCTGGCCGGGCAACTTTCCGAGTTTACAGGCTATGAGGTCGTTGCGGTTGTGCCCGATTCGTATGCGGACCTGGTCGAGGATTTGGGTCGCGGCAATGCTCATATCGCCGTCTTGCCGCCGTTCGCTTACCTTCTGGCACATCAACAGGGATATGCAGATGTGGCGTTCCTCTCGGTGCGCCTGGGTGCCACGCGCTACGCTTCTCAGTTTGTCGCCCATCGTGATTCTGGCTTCGCGGTGTATTTCGATCCCGAGCGCGACGAGAACACGGCGGATGCCGAGACGGCCTTATCCCAGTTCGAGGGGAAAAAACCTTGTTGGAGCGACACCTCTTCGCCTTCCGGCTATGTGGTCCCTGCCGGGTACCTGGCCTACTACGATATCAAGACCAGACCGGCGGCCATCCTGCAAGGGCATCCGACGGTGATACGCGCCCTGTACGCAAAGGGGATTTGCGATTTCGGTGCCACCTTCGTGGACGCGCGCACGTTCCCCTCTTTGCAGCAAGATTACCCCGACGCTCTGGAGAAGGTGGTTGTCATCTGGCGGACTCCCGCCATCATTCCCTACGATGCGGTTGTTTACGCTTCCACAGTGCCGGAGGAAATGCGGCGAGAACTAAGTCATGCCTTCGTGCGCGTGGGGATCACCGAGGAGGGGAAAGCGTCGCTTCGCCTGGTCTATCGCATCGAGGGGCTTGAGGAGGCCGACGATGACGTCTACGACGCGCTGCGGACTTACGTGGAGGCCCTCAATATTGACCTTTCCACACTGATTGATCGGTGACCTGAGCGGGGCCATTTGACGGGGCCAGGTCAGGGGGCCAGGGCTTTTCAAGAATCAGA
>RFJH01000200.1 GCA_003694975.1 Anaerolineae bacterium
ACGAATTCGCCGTCAATGCGCCCGACGCGCACTGCGCCGACCGGGCCACCCCAGGGGATATCGGAGATGGCCAGCGCGGCGGAGGCGGCGTTGACGGCCAGGATGTCAATGGGGTTCTCGCCGTCGGCGGAGAACGAGTACATGATGACCTGCACGTCGTTGCGCATCCCTTTCGGGAAGAGGGGGCGCAAGGGGCGGTCGGTCAGGCGGGCGACGAGGATGGCGTCGCTTGTGGGGCGTCCCTCACGGCGGAAGAAGGAGCCGGGGATGCGTCCACCGGCATAGAGACGTTCCTCGTAATCCACTGTGAGAGGGAAGTAATCAATGCCCTCGCGGGCTTGTTGACTCATGGTGGCGGCGGCGAAGATCATCGTCCCGCCGACCTGGACGGTCACGGCGCCACCGGCCTGCCCGGCCAGTTTGCCGGTTTCAAAGACAATGCTGTGGCTGCCCACCGTCGTGGTGAAGCGTTTTCCTTCGGGTTTCATGGTTCCTCCTGGGTTTCCCGCCTGGTCAGGGACTGAAAGACGGCGATAACAGGAGGTTATCGACGTGTTTCAATTCCCAACCGGCGGGAAACGCGAACTGCGCAAGGCGCGCCAGGGCATCAGGCCTTCGCCTGTTCACGCCTTGCATTGTGTGGTTCTGATTGAGCGTGTTTGTGTGCGTGTTGCTTTCGCCCTGGTGAAGAACACATAGTGAAAGTAGATGGCGTCTAGCCATCTACTCGGAGACTTACTTGCGGCGGAGGCCCAGCCGTTCGGTCACATCGAGGTAGCGCTGATATTCGGTGCGCCTGAGATACGCCAGCAGGCGGCGGCGCTTACCGACCAGTTTCAAAAGGCCGCGCCGGCTGGATTCATCGTGTTTGTTCGCGCGCAGGTGGTCGGTTAACTGATTGATGCGATGTGTCAGAAGCGCGATTTGCACCTCCGGTGACCCGGTATCTTTGTCGTGGCGATGGAATTCGTCAATGATTTGCGACTTCGTCTCTTTATCAAGTGGCATGACGTCTGCTTTCTCCTTGTGAAATTTGAGCAGGTCTCCATGTCCGCAGCCGAGACCGCGCGACAGGACCAGTCACAGGCAAAGATTATACCAGAAAACCCCTTTACGACAAGAACCCGCGTTCTATCAGGATACATTCAAATCATGTGGACATGTAGAAAAGATCGCTGGTAACGCGCTCCCCTGGTGTCATCGCGAGGCGGGGTAAGGCCGCCGAAGCGATCTCCTTCCGGTGGGGGAGACGACTTCGTGCCTGACGGGCGCTTGCCATGACGCAGAAAGGGCTGCTTGCACCCACCATCGAGCGAAGAGTTTCCTCGTTAGATTTTTATCCACGTTCGTGCTCATCTGCGATAGAATGTTTCCATGCGAACGCTCCCTCCTCTTTTACGCCGTTGGCTTCCTGCCATTTTGTTGATGGCCGTCATCTTTCTCTTTTCATCTATCCCCTCGGACGAATTGCCTTCCTTCGACTGGGCGGACTTTCTTATCAAGAAAGGCGGGCACGCGCTGGGATACGGCTTGCTGGCGTTGTCCTATTGGCACGGGCTTTCTCCCGATAGGCATGGCGCCCGCGAGGGGAACAAGATGCCCTTTGCCCCCGCCGCGAGGGTATCGGCCTGGTTGCTGACCGTCCTGTATGCTGTGAGCGATGAACTGCACCAGTCCTTTGTTCCGGGGCGCCACGCCAGTGTGTGGGATGTGATGATTGATGCCCTCGGCGCGGCTCTGGCTCTCTGGCTCGCGGATCACTCCGTCAAACGGCTGAGGAGGGACGCCTCTTAGCGGCTGCCCTTTGCCCGCTCCCTACTCGAATTCCACTTCGAACTCTTCGTCCTCCCTGAGTTCTCCGATCGGCTGAATGTGAATATCGTCGAACAGACGCTCCTGATGCACGGCGACGCGGTAACGCTTTACCAGTTCGAGCAGGGCGAGGAAGGTCACCACCACCTCCAGGCGGGTAGGGCGCTCTCCGATTAACTCGCGGAACGTGGCCTGTGAACGTTTCCTCAGGATGTTCGCGATCAGGGTGATTTTCTCGCGGATGGTGATTTTAGGCGGCGTAATGACCGTTCCCAGGGCTTGCTTTTCCTGTTCCTGAGCGAAAATCGCCTCCGCCGCAGCCAGCAGGTCGTCCAGGGTGATGCCGCTCATATCCAGACGGGGTTTCACCTTCGGCGGTGGAGCGACGCGCAGGTACGTCCGCAGGCCGCGTTGTCTGCGTTCCAGAAGCCACGTTGCGGCCTCTTTAAATCGCTTGTAAAGGCGCAGTTGCTCTGCCAGTGAGGTGCCCACATCTTCCTCTCCCGGCTCGCGGAGCGGTGGCCGCGGCAACAGAGCCTCCGATTTGATTTGCAACAACTTCGCCGCGACGACCAGGAAGGCCGAAATCTCGTCCGCCGAAACCTCCTGCATGGCGTGGACGTATGCCAGGTACTGGTCGGTCACCATGGCCAGGGAGAGGGCGGTGATATCCAGTTCGGCGCGCTCGATCAGGTCGAGGAGCAAGTCGAGCGGCCCTTCGTAAACGGGTGTGCGGACGGTATAGCCCCCGGCCTGGGAGACGGGTTGCAGGTTCATAGCGGGCGAATTATATCATTACGGTATAATGCGGACATGTCTGCTCCGAAACTTTCCCACCTGGATGATGAAGGCCGCGCCCGCATGGTGGACGTCGGCCACAAGCCGGAGACGGAACGTGTCGCTGTGGCGCGCGGCGAGGTCCATATGAAGAAAGAGACCTTCGACCTGCTGCGCGCCGGAAACGTGAAAAAGGGAGACGCCCTGACCGTCGCGCAGATCGCGGGCATCTCCGCGGCGAAACGGACCCCGGACCTGATCCCGTTATGTCATCCGCTTCCCCTCTCGCACATCGCCGTGGACCTCGCCCTGGACGAATCTCTCCCCGGCGTGCAGATCACGGCTACCGTGCGCACGCTGGCGCGCACCGGCGTGGAAATGGAAGCATTGACGGCGGTCTCCGTGGCGGCGCTCACGCTCTACGATATGCTCAAGGCAGCCGAGAAGACCATGCGCATCCAGAACATCCGCCTGGTGGAGAAACACGGCGGCCTGAGCGGCGATGTAGTGAACGAATAGGCCTCACGCTCAGTACTCGCCCGCGCCCGGCGGCGCGTAGACGCGTATCCGCCATTGCCCGTCGCCGCGCGCTTCGACCGTGCTGTACGGCGTGGCGACCACGATCCACGTCTTGCCCGGACGCAGGGGGAAGGGGTTGCCGGCCTCGTCCTCGAAGGCAATCGGTCGGCGCAGGCCAGTCGTCTGCTCGTATTCGCCCGCCCGCGTGCTCCAGCGGATGCGATACATCTTCCCATCGCGGAAGAGGAGACCACTGCCGCGATTGCCCAGGCTCAGGTCCATCTCGATGATGAGGGGCTGGATTACCTCGTGGTCCACGAACAGGATGATGACGTTCTCGAACTCAATCTGTCTGCCGGTCAGGCGGTCGGTATCAACGTGGAAGGCCGTCTCCTGGCTGGTGTTATCTACGTAGCGCAGCCATCCCTGATAGAGGGGGTCGTAGACCCAGCGGGACTGGTTCAACTGGGCGAAGAAGAAATCAATCTGCCTGGCTTCCTCGCCGCCTTCGGGGGGTGTCTCGGAGAAGAGGTTGCTGGCGTAATTGAAGAGGCTCCCTTTCCTGGCAGCGTTCTCTTCTGAGATGCGGATCATGCGCGAAATATCCAGCATGGCGCCTGCACCCCCATCGCCTTTCTTGAAGACTTGAGCGCAAGTGGGGATGAGGCGGCGGATTTCCCACGTCGCGCCGGCGTGGATGAGGCAACTATCCTGGAAGAAGTTCTGGATGTGGATGTTGATCAGGCGCGCCGAGCGCACCGGCCCGACCTGACCTTCACCGGGGTGCATACCGCCCAGCGGGTCGTCGGGGGGCGGCAGGAGGCCCGCGGCGCGCCGGCGGTCGTCGGCGATGACGCGGATGAGGGCGGTGCGTCCGGTCGTCGGGTCGGCGTCGCTGTCCAGGTCCTC
>RFJH01000201.1 GCA_003694975.1 Anaerolineae bacterium
ACCCAACTTCGACGCGCCGATGGGCGGCGTGGCCTATCGCGCCGTGCTCGACTACTCGTTCATGTTCGGCCTGGATTTGCTCGTCATCGGCGGTTTTCTGCTCTACGCCTCGCGCCGGCCACAGAAGCACCTCTCCCTCGTCTGGCTGGTCATCGCCCTGGAAATTGTGCGTGGCATCCTGGACGACCTGTACATGATTTCGCAAGGCTACAACGCCGCCTTCATGCTCGGCTTCATCGTCCTGCATTTGATTGTCATTATCCCGGGCGCGGCGTTTGCGCGGCGGGTGAAGGATACTTGAAAGGAAGTTCGAGAGGACAAGATCGTGAAATACAGAATTCAGAAAGGTAAATGAGTATGAAAAAACGGATCCTGCTTCCCCTGTTAGCCCTTGTAGTGTTGGCCGGTGTGGTCATCGGCGGCAAGGCGTGGCTCGATGAGCGCGAGCGTAAGGCGCAATACCAGGCGCGGCGCGAGATGGAAACCCGTCTCGAGGCCGTGTGCGAGAGCGAGGGTGTGGCCGAGGCCGCGGCGTACCCCTCTGCACGGGACCTGCATCCCGTCCTGTACGTCAAACAGACGACCGTGGGCTTTCGCGCCAACTTTTCCGGTTATCGCACACCCGAAGGCTGGGGGCCGCAGACCCTCGCCGATGCGGAACTGGTCGCCTGCATCGTCGAAGACCAGGTTGAACTGCAACGCTGTTCCTACACCCTGGAGGATGGCCGCAAAGGGACGATCATCCGCGTGCAGTATCAGACGGCGGTTACGCTGCGCGCCGCGCAGACCGGAGAGGTCATCGCCGCGAATGAATTTACAGGCGGCATCCCGCGCGAGTGCAGTGACCAGGAAACGTTCAAGGACAACAAGTTGACGCGCTCCCTCGGCGGAACGCGCCCCGACGAGGCCATCGCCGAATGGCTGAGAACGTATGTCGAACCCTGAGGGAGGGGAAGAAAACATGGCTACCCACTTAAGCGAAACCCCGAAATGGTTGCAAGGCTGCCTCTCACTGAGCGGTCTCTTCGGCCTGTTCTTTGGCGGCGCGATGCTGTGGAGCGGCATCCGGCGGGAATCGGGCGTCGCCATGATCATCGGCGTGCTGTTCATCCTGCTCACTGTGCCGTGGCCGATCTACTTCGCGCTGGTGAAACGGGCGCGCGCCCGCCTCGGCGACCCCGAAATCACCCTGAAAGAGACCCTGCGGGTGGGCGAATCCCTGAGCGTGGATTACGCGCACAACTTTTCCCGCGCTGTGACGATCAACCGCCTGATCGTACAACTCCTTTTGCGAGAGCGCGTGACCTACCGCTCCTACGACCATCAAACCAAACGCACGACCACGCGCACACGCATTCACGACCATGTGATTCAGGAAGTCGAAGAACCGGCGGGGAGTTTCCTCCCCGGCCAATCGCTGCACCGCCATTTCAATCTGCGCGTTCCGCCGGAGAGTATGCACTCGTTTTCCGTGCGCCACAACCGGTTGCAATGGCTGGTGCGTATCAAAATCGATCTCCCCCGGCAGCCCGATGCGCTGATCACGCTTCCCATCCAGGTGCTGCCGGAAATGGCAAGCGAGGCATAACATGAAAGCCGATATCGAAATCACCTTTTCCAACGACGTTCAGGAGAACGGCAGCGTCCGTTTTCGCCCTGGCGAGGCCCTCCAGGGGCGCGTGACCATCACACCGCGCAAGGATATCCCCTGCGAACACGTTTACTTGCGCCTGCTATGGCACACCAAAGGGCGGGGAGACCGTTTTGAGCAAAAAATCGCCGAGGAAGATATCTTCCAGGGCGTGCTGCAGAAAGATGTCCCGCTGAGGCGCGAATTTACGTTCACCCTGCCAAAAGAGCCGTGGAGTTACACGGGAAAATTGCTCAGCATCGTGTGGGGCGTGGAAGTGCAGGTAGATGTCCCTCGCGCCCGCGATCTCACGGAAAAAGCCACCTTCATCCTGCACCCGTATGGGGCCGGGGCGGCGAAATGAGTCCTGCGAGTGCCTTTGCTGGAAACCAATATAGGATAGGAAAAATGGGCACTTCGAAAAAATACACCAAATCCGGGCTGTGGTTTGGCCTGGGGATGATGCTGATCGGCATCGTGACCTTGTGCGCAGGCCTTTTCACCATGACAAAGGACGCCGGCAGTGCCGAGTGGCCTGCTACGGAGGGCACGGTGATATACGCCACGGTTGAAGAAACTACGCGCACATACTACGGCGGAAAAGGCAGGCGCACAACCCGCACCGTGTACACCCCCCGAATCGAATATCGCTACACGGTGGACGGGCAGACCTATACAAACACCACCATCGGCGCCGAGACCTCGGATATCCGTTCCGGCATCTACGCGGGGGAATATGCCCCCGGCAAGCCGATCACCGTGTACTACAACCCGGAAAACCCCTCGGATGCCGTGCTGGTGACCGGCGTAGCCGGTAGTTCCCTGGCCCCTGGCTGTTTGGGAATGTTCTTCGTCATCGGCGGCGTCGCCTTGACCTTGCAAGAAAGCCGCAAAATCCGCCGGATGCAGAAAGAAGGAGAAAAACATGTCTAAAAACATCCGAAATACGATGGTTGTGGCTGGCATGGTGGTCATCGCGTTAATTCTGACCGCCTGCGGCAGCCGTCCGTCACAGGCGCCATCGCCCGCATCGGCCTCATACGCCGCGACCGAACTGCGCGTTCTCGACACTTTTTCGCTTCCATCCACCACGCTTTCCTTAGTCGCCCTTTCTCCCGATGGAAGCCGAACCCTGCTTCGCGAATCAGTTGCCGGCGAAGAGAAGTGGTGCATTTACACTTTGGATGGCGTGACACCAACGCAGGATGATGAGCTTTGCCTGCAACCGGATGAAGAGCCTGGTCTGGAAGCGAAATTCGTCGACTGGGATAACGCGGTCTGGTCGCCTGATGGCGGCCGCCTGGCGTTCACCGAACTTGCCGGTCGTGAAACCGATTTATGGGTGTTGGACACCTCCTCCGGCCAATTAAACAACCTGACAGATGACGGCATCAGCGGCGATGTATTCCCGTTGACGCAAGATAACCCTGCAATTGAATTCACGCTGGACACTTACCCGGCCTGGGCCGCCGACGGGAAAAGTTTGTTCTTCGCTCGCTCCTGGTACCGGAATGGCAACTGGGAAGGGACGACGATTGCTCGCATTTCGGTCAAGGGAGGCCAACCAGAGACATTGCTGACGGTGTCAGACGCGCCCGGCGCGGTGCGCGGGTTGATTCGCTTCGGCCCAGCTGACCGTCTCGTCTATCTGGTGAGCGACCCCGACCCCGAAAGCCCCAACAGCGGTCTCTGGATGACGGAAGGGGATGGCAAGTCGCCGCAACGCATCGTGAAGACGGGCGATGAAAAGTGGTTCCAGTTGCGCCAGGTCTCTGCCGGTGGGGAGCAAGCGTTGATACTCGATTTGCAGCGCCTTAACCTTAAGGTCCTTGATTTGTCTGACGGAGAAATTCGCCCGCTCAAGGAGCAATCCATCGTCTACAACGCCACCTTCTCCCCCGACGGGAGCAAAATTCTCTACTCGGACAAGACTCAGAATGGCGAAAACGCGCTGCTGGTGCACGACAGAGCAGGCAGCGAAGAGAACATCCTGTATACCTTAACGGGGCCGACATCCTCCCTGGTATGGGCCAATAACGACGTTCTCCTGGTCGGCAATTCCCTGCTGGTACAAGTTGGTGGCGAAGAGTAAGCCCTGCCCCTTTTTTCTTCTGTGAGATGCATGATTTGCCCCTTTTTTCTCGCGCTAGCGCAAAGCCTTCAACATCGGCACCAGTTTGTATTTGCGGGCGTGACGCTGGAGAAGGTTTTCCAGGTAAGCGCGCCATTCCGCCTCGCGCCCGGCGGCGCGGTAGGCGGCGCGCGCTTTCTCCAGCCAGCGCACGGCGTGATGATACCGATCGGACGCGCCCGCATCCATGATTTCTTCGGCCTGCCTCTGCGCGGCGCGGATAGCCCAATCGGGACGGCTCTCGATGGCGGCGTCCACCACCGGCTCCACCAGGGTATAACTCGTGGAGTTTCCGACCGCAGCGATGGCATCATCTATCAAGCCCTCGTGCAGGAAAATTTCGATGCGCGGCGCGGGGTAATGCGAGCGGCTGTGGCGCAAGTGTTCCAACAAGTCGGCGCGCACCTCCGGCCAGCGGTCGCCGGTCAGTTCCTGGATTTTCTTGTAATCGTCCAGGGTTGTGTCTTCCCGAAAGGCGACCAGAGCCGCCTCCAGCGCCTGCTCGGTTTGCCCCGCGCTCTGGGCGGCATCGCGCAGCCAGCGCGCTAAAGGTGACTTTTGGCCTTCCAGTCCCAGGCCGTGCTTCGCGATGCGCAGAGCTTCCTCGATCGCGCCCTGGGCGTGTAACGCCTTTGCCAGCGCAAGCGCTGCGTTGGGGGTCGCCAGGTATTTCATTCCCTCGGCGACGGCTTGCTGCACGCGCCCCAGACGAGCCAGCATGGTCAGATAGTGCTCCATCTGGCCTTCCGCCTCGGCCAGGTAAAGATATTCCTGATAGCGCTTCTGCCGTTCCAGCACGTTGAGACGCGCTTCGGCCAGTTCGTCAGCGTACCAGGGCGCCTCATCATCCCATGCCCCCAGAGGGGTGATTTCCCCCTTCAAGACGCGGAGCAGCGGAGGGAAATCCCAACCCTGCAACGCGGCGGCCTGTGCGGGGGCGAAAACGTCATCCACACCGTAATCGTCAATTTCAGCCTGCCATGCGCTCAGACGGTCGGCCCATTCCCGGCGTTCTTCGGGCGTCAGGTCTGTGGTCAGCAGGGCTTCGGTCCATGCTGGCCCCAAATCGTAGAACAAGCTGCTGGCATCGCCGTCAGAGTCGTCCAGCATCGTCCAGCCTTCCACATATTCCTCAGTAAGCGCCTCCAGGATGCGCAGCGCGTTTTCTCCATCCCCGGCCTCGATGAACTCCCAGGCCTGATCCAACACCTGCCTCACCTGGTCCACCACGCTGCTCACCTGCCAGTACGCCTCGGAGGCGCGCATATGATCGAGACTGTGCAGGATGGCGCGCACCCGGCGGCGGAAGGCGGAAGCATCTACAGATGTCTTGCGTTGCCGGGTTTTCTGGGGAGCGGATTCGACCGAACGCGCTTTCAGGCTTTGCACCTCGGCTTCGAGTATGTCGGTCAGTTCTGGTCGGTACTCGATCAGGCGCAACAGGAGGGTTCGCATCTGGTCGCCATCCAGGTCGGCCAGCAGCGCGTCCACCGGCTGGCGCACTTCGATCTGCTCCGGCTGGCGGGCGCAGGCCAACAGGACGGCGACGATGTGCTTGCACCAGCCGCCCCAATCGTAAGGGCAGGTACAGAACGCCTCGCGGATGCCGCTCTCGTCGAAGGTGATGCGCACCTGGTA
>RFJH01000202.1 GCA_003694975.1 Anaerolineae bacterium
ACCCCTGGCCGCGTCCCCCTCACCGACCGCTACGGCGACCCCCGGTGTTCCTTCCTCCCCGGCGACTCCCCCATCACCTTTGACGTTGACCCTCTGGCTGCCGCCTCAGTTCGACCCGGCTGCCGACACCTCGGCGGGCGCTCTTCTGCAGGCCCGCCTGGATGAGTTCGCCTCCCGCCGCCCGGGCGTACAGATCGCAGTGCGCATCAAAGACGTGACCGGTCCGGCCAACCTCCTGGACGCTCTCATCGCCACAGGCAAGGCCGCCCCCGCCGCCCTCCCCGACCTGATCGCCCTGCCGCGCGAAGACCTGGAGACCGCCGCGTTGAAGGGCGCACTGCGCCCCCTCGACGGCCTGACCGACCTCCTGGACGACCCAGACTGGTACGCTTACGCGCGTCAGTTGGGGCACGTGCAAAATACCGCTTTTGGTTTGCCCTTTGCCGGCGATGCGCTGGTTTTGCTCTATCGTCCGGAGAGCGTGGGAACTCCTCCCCGCGATTGGTCGCTGCTGAGCGGTGTAGAACAAAGGGTGCAAACCCCGGAGGGAGAGGAACAAACCGTGCGCCTTCTCTTGCCGGCTGCCGATCCGCAGGCACTTTTCAGCCTCTGCCTCTATCTTTCGGCCAACGGTCCCCTGACGGAAGAACAGGGCATACTCTCCTTGGACGAACAAACCCTGGCACGAACACTGGCTTTCTATCGCCAGGCCTGGGATGACGGCGCGCTCCCTCCTGCCGTGCTTCAATACCAGACCGATGAACAGGTGTGGGAAGCCTTTCGCGCCGGCGAAGGTGACCTGGCAGTCACATGGCTCTCGCATTATTTGCAAGAGATGCCGGAAGGCATTGCCGTTCTCCCCCTGCCGGGGCTCGATGGTGATACATACACCCTCGCCACCGGCTGGGCCTGGGGACTTGCAGGGGCAGATGCCGAGGTTCGACCACAAGCGGTCGAATTGCTCGAATTTCTGATGGATGGAGAATTCCTGGGGCAATGGAACGCTGCCTCAGGATACCTTCCTACACGGCCCAGTGCGATGGAAGCACACCCCGATGAGACCTTGACAGAGATCGCCGCCTCGGCTCAACCCCTCCCACCGCATGACGTGATTCTAAAAGTGGGGCCTGTGATGCAAGAGGCACTCCTGAGCGTGTTGAATGGAGAAGCCGAGCCGGAGGAAGCCGCACAAACAGCGTTGGACGCCCTGAAATGAAGCAGGGAATACGAAAGGCGACAGGTTCTCCTGTCGCCTTGTCGTTTGACCACGAAGTGAGCGCTTATTCTTTGCTCTTTTCCTCTTCCTTCTCTTGTTCGGAGCGCCCCCACAGGAGAAGGGCGGCCCCAACTCCCAGAGTGTACGCCCCAAAACCGCCGGGCGCGCCCTCCAGGAAGTGGCTCAGCCCGATGCTCAGCCCGACGAATCCCAGGAAGACGGCAATCTGAAGACGCCAATCGCTTTTCCGATAAGCCTCCAGGCTGAACCATCCCATGCCCAGCCCAAAGACCAGCAGGCCGATCAGGCGGAACAAAGCCCCCAACAGTTCGATGATATCGTAGGCAACCCCAGGCATCACAACACCTCCTTCATTTGCAGAAGAACTGTCACGTTACACCCAGGCCCAGAACATCCACAGGCCTGTCATTAACAACCCTATTATAAACCGAATGATGAAAGACCATCCCCAGCCAATCATCAGCGCGCCGACCGATCGGAGGGCCTTTGGCGCTTGACGTTGTCGGATGAACTCGGCCAGGAATAGCACCAATGGTGCGCCGAGAATACCCCCCAATGGCGGGAAGAGCAGACTCCCAACAATGCCCCCGATTAACCCCAGAGCAATGGAAAGCCATGAGGCGCCTCCCTGTCGCGCCTTGGCACCCATGAGCACGTTGTCTACGACGTTGCCGGCGAGCATCAGCAGGGTGAGCAAAGCGAAAATGACCCAGCCGCGCGTGGTGAAACCCGTTGCCAGGCCATAGCCCAGTGAAGCCAGCCAGATGACCACCAGGCCGGGGAAGATGGGGATGACCAGCCCAATCAGGCCAACGAGCATGATGAGCAGGGTCAGCGTTTCAACCGTAACTTGTAGCCAGAACTGAAGGTCTGTGGGCATGGGAATGTTCCGCCTGTCGGCCCTCTATTCCTTTTTCTCTTCTTCCGTTGTCCCCTCGCCGGAGTCCTCCTCATTGCGCAGAGGGCGAGGCGGTTTGGTGACCACCTCCGGTGAGAGAGCCACGTCAAGTACTTGATCCATGTGCTTGACCAGCACGATGTGCAACTCCTTGCGTGCTGCTTTGGGCACGTCCACCAGGTCTTTCTTGTTGCGTTCGGGCAGGATGACAGTCTTGATATTGGAGCGGTGAGCGGCCAGCACCTTCTCGCGCACCCCGCCGACCGGAAGAACGCGTCCGCGCAGGGTAATTTCTCCGGTCATGGCAACCTCTTTATACACCGGACGACCGGTGAACGCAGAGATCAAAGCCGTGGCCATGGTGATCCCCGCGCTGGGGCCATCTTTGGGGATGGCACCTTCCGGCAGGTGGATGTGCACATCCAGGCGGTCGAAAATTGAAGGGTCAATATGGAAGTGACGAGCGCGCGAACGCAGATAAGTCATCGCGGCCTGGGCTGATTCCTGCATCACCTCCCCGACCTGACCGGTGATTTGCACACTGCCTTTTCCTTCCACCACGGCGACTTCAACGAACATAATCTCTCCCCCGTTCTCCGTCCAGGCCAAGCCGGTAGCGACTCCAACCTCGTCCTCCTTCTCGGCCTGAGTATAGAAATACTGCGGCGGCCCGAGGAACTTTTCAACCAACTCAGCGGTGATGGTTGTGGGATAACGTTTCCCTTCCGCCTTCTTGCGGGCAATTTTGCGGCAGATGCGCCCGATCTCGCGTTCCAGATTGCGCACCCCGGCCTCGTAAGTATATTCACGGATAATGCGCTGCAACGCTTCCTTCTCAAATGTCAGACCGGTGTCCTCGATGCCGTTTTCCTCTATCTGACGTGGAATCAGGAAACGTTGGGCGATAATCACCTTCTCTTCCTCCACGTAGCCGGGGAATTCGATCACTTCCATACGGTCTAGCAAAGCGGGCGGAATGGTCGCCAGCGTGTTCGCCGTAGTGATGAACATCACCTTCGAGAGATCGAAGGGCAACTCAAGGTAATGGTCACTGAAGGCGTGATTCTGTTCCGGATCGAGGACTTCAAGCAAGGCTGCTGCGGGATCGCCGCGAAAATCGGCACCGAGTTTGTCGATCTCGTCCAGCATAAACAGCGGGTTCGCCGTGCCGGCACGTTTCATCGTTTGCAGGATACCACCGGGCAATGCGCCGATGTACGTCCGCCGGTGGCCGCGAATCTCGGCTTCGTCGCGTACGCCGCCCAGCGAGATACGCACGAACTTACGCCCTAATGCCTCGGCGATGGAGCGACCAATGGAGGTCTTCCCCGTGCCCGGCGGGCCAACGAAACACAGAATCGGCTGACGTTCCTTCTTTGGCTTCAGCGAGCGCACGGCGATGTATTCCAGGATGCGTTCCTTGACTTTCTTTAACCCATAGTGGTCGCGATTGAGAACCTTCGCCGCGTGACGCACATCCAGGTTATCTTCCGTAGTCGTTTGCCAGGGGAGTTGTAGAATCCAGTCTACGTAGGTGCGGATGATGCCCACTTCGGGTGCCATGGGGGGCATCTGGCTCAGGCGTTCCACCTCCTTCAAGGCTACGGCACGCGCCTCGTCTGGCAAGGCAGCCTTTTCCACCCGTTCGCGCAACGCATTGATATCGCGCGTCCACACATCCCCCTCGCCCAATTCCGACTGGATGGCCTTCATCTGCTCACGCAGATAATACTCGCGCTGGCTGCGGTCCACCTCGGATTGCACGCGACTGTGAATTTGATCCTCCAACTCCAGCACATCCAGTTCCTGGGCCAGGATGGAATTGATGCGCTGCAGGCGTTGTCGTGGATCGAGGGTCAGGAGCAATTCTTGTTTCTGGCGGTAATTGAGCGAGAGCGCCGTGGCAATCATATCCGCCAGCCAGCCGGGTTCGGGGATGTTCAGGGCGTAGAGGTGGGCTTCTTCGGGCAGAGAGCGGTCGAGTTGTACACAGCGTTCGAAAAGGTCGAGTGCCGAGCGCATCAGAGCCTCGGTTTGCCGGTCGGGTGTGGTTGGTTCATAGATAGGGCGGGCGCGCACCACGATGACCGGTTCCAGGCGCACGAACTCCACCACCTCCACGCGGCGGCGTCCCTGTGCGAGCGCCGAACTCGAACCATCCGGCATGGTCAGCAACCGTCCGACGGCCATCTCTACGCCGATGGGCAGGAAGTCCTCCACGCCGGGATCGTCCACCTCCGGCTCACGTTGTGTCAGACCGATCACCGTCTGGTCCCGTGCCTGGGCCTCCTGCACGGCGCGCAGTGAGATCTCCCGACCGATGAAAATCGGCGAGACCATGCGCGGGAAGATGACCAGATCGCGCAACGGCAGTACCAGCCCCTCGATCAGACCGTCCTCATCCGGTTCCAGATCGGGGATGCGGTACAGTTCGTCCGTGCGCTGAGAAAGCGCCATATTGAAGGCTTCTTCGTCCTGCGAATACCAGTCGCTCATATGCTTCCACCGTTGAACCGTTCTAACCAGACCGCACGTACGGCGGCGGTGACGAAAATAGACCCTGCCGAAAGGACAAGTGCCGAATCCCCGGCCACTTCCAGCGCCCGTGCCAGCGCGGCCTCTACAGGCATCACCGCTTCGCCCTCGACCCCGGCCTGCGCGGCGCGCCTGAGCAGTTCCTCTGGCTCCAGAGCGCGCGGATGCGCGGCGCGCGTGGCGATGACCTTCCGCAAGTCCAGATGCGATTTCCACACGCGAAGCATTTGCGCGATGTCCTTATCTTCTGAGGCGCCAACGATTAGCACCACCGGCCAACCGGCGAAATACTCATTGACCGTTTCCGCCAGTTTGCGCGCCGAATCCACGTTGTGCGCCGAATCCAGCACGACGGGCGGTTCACGGCGCACCACCTCGAAGCGACCCGGCCATTCTGTCGCGGCGAACCCGGCGCGGATCGCACCGTCTCCAACGGACAACCCTTCCCTCCGCGCCGTCCAGAGCGCGGTCGCGGCCACCGCCGCGTTGACCACCTGATGTGCTCCGAGCAGGGGGATACGCACTTCGAGCGCCTCCCCGGCCTGCGTCCGGATGCGAAGCGACTGCCCGTCCAGGGAGTGGCCGAGGGACTCGTAGTGGATGTCTCGTCCGACGAGGGTCAGCGGCGCGTCCCGTTCGGCACAGAGACGGCGAATTACGTCCAGCGCTTCCTCCGCCTGCGGCGCGCTGACCACCGGTCGCCCCGGCTTGATGATGCCCCCCTTCTCCGCCGCGATCTGGGCCAGCGTATCACCTAAGACTGCCGTGTGGTCGTAGGAGAGCGAGGTAATCACGGAGACCAGCGGCGTGACCACGTTCGTCGCGTCCAGCCGCCCTCCCAGGCCAACCTCGATCACCGCCGCGTCCACGTTTCGGCGGGCGAAGTAGAGGAACCCCAGCGCGGTGGTGATTTCGAACGTGGTCAGATAGGGTACCTGGGCGATGGCTGATTTGATCTCCTCCACGAGGGCGGCCAGGTCGGCATGGGGGATGGGGGTTCTATCCACCTGGATGCGCTCGGCGAAATCTTGCAAATGGGGGGAGGTGTAGAGGCCGGTGCGGTACCCGGCGGCGTGCAGGGCGCCGGCGCACAGGGCGGCCACCGAGCCTTTTCCCTTCGTCCCGGCAATGTGGATGACGGGGTAGCGTCGCTCCGGATGGCCCAGAATGGCCAGGAGAGCGCGCATCCGGTCGAGGTCGAAGTGCGCTTTCGCCAGTTCCGAGGCGTGTTTCAGGCTATAATCTACAAACGAGTAGATATAATCCAGGGCTTGATTGTATGCGAGGTCAACGTTCACACAGCACATTGTAATCGGCGCGCCAATGAAGTGCAAGGGCGAGAAAATCGAAGACGCGCCCCAGGAGAGCGACTATGGATTGTTTCCTGTGCCGGAAGCACGCTGGAGAGACCGCACAGCCGCCCGGCGGCTACATCTACGAAGACGAATACTGGCTGGTGTGTCATGCGCCCGCGGAGAAAAGCCTCCTGGGTACGCTGATCATCGAGTCGCGGCGGCACTTTCTGGATTTCGCCGATGCCGAAGAGGATGAACTCGTTCGCTATGGACCTCTTCTGAAGAACGTCTACCGCGCCCTCAAATCGCTGATCGGCGCGGCGCGCGTCTATCAGGTCGTCTTCGTAGAAGGCGCCCCGCATTTCCACGCCTGGCTGGTGCCGCGCGCAAGTGAGGAAACGGCGCGCGGTGTTTCTTTGCTTACCAGAGACGCAGCCTGCTCACAAGCGGAGGCGGAAAAACTCGCAGACGCCCTTCGGAGCGCCCTGGCGACCACCTGATCTTCTGACTCCAACTTCAACATTCTCCTGTCATGATCGGCATCCTCACCCTCCATCTGCACCTTCCCGGCTGCAGTTCGCTGAAAGAGAAGCGCGGACGGCTCAAGCCCCTGATCCACCGTTTGCATCGTGAGTTCAACGTCTCCGTCGCCGAGATGGACTTGCACGACCTCTGGCAGGAAGCGGTCATCGCCTGTGCCCTGGTCAACCGCGACCGGGCGCACATCCAGCGCTCACTGCAAAAGGTGGCGAAATGGGTTGTGAGCAACTGGCCGGATGGCGATATCATAGACCAGACTTTGGAACTCATCTGATACAAACACTCGATAGGAGGCACAATGAAAATCGTCATCATGGGTACAGGCGGGGTGGGAGGCTATTACGGTGGTCTCCTTGCCCGTCACGGTCACGAAGTAATATTTATTGCACGCGGCGCACATCTGGATGCCATTCGTGCGCGTGGCCTCCAGGTGAAGAGCGTACACGGTGATTTCACCATTGCCCCTGCTCGCGCCACAGATAACCCCGCCGAGGTCGGTACAGCGGACCTGGTGCTGTTTTGTGTCAAAACGGTGCATACCGATGAAGCCGCGCAGGCCATTCGTCCCGTCGTTGGTCCGGAAACGACGGTGGTCAGTTTGCAAAACGGCATTGACGCGGCCGAACGCATTGGTGCCGTGGTGGGCATGGAGCACATGCTCGGCGGCATGACCAAGATTTCCTCCTTCGTGGAATCCCCGGGAGTCATCCGGCAGGTTTCGCAGTTTCGCACCATTGTGATTGGTGAGTTCAGCGGCGAGATCACCCCACGCGTCGAGGCCATCGTGGAAGCCTTCCGTCCTACCGGCGTGACCATCGAAGCCACGACCGACATCCGCAAGGTGCTGTGGACGAAGTTTGTCTTCATCTCGGCCATCAGCGGCGTGGGGGCTCTGGTGCGCCTGGAGATCGGTGCGTATCGTCACGTGCCGGAGACGCGCGCTCTGCTGGAAGGGATGATGCGCGAGGTAGAGCGCCTGGCGCGCGCTCAGGGAGTTTCCCTGGATGCGGACGTGGTGGAACAATCTCTGGCTTTCATTGACAACGCTGCTCCGGATATCAAGCCCTCCATGCAGCGTGACGTAGAAAGCGGACGCCCATCGGAACTCGAGTCCATGGTCGGCGTGATTGGGCGCCTGGGGCGTGAACTGGGCATTCCGACACCCATCGCGGATACCGTTTACGCCGCGCTTCTTCCCGGTCACCTGAGGGCAAT
>RFJH01000203.1 GCA_003694975.1 Anaerolineae bacterium
GACCTCTCTGCCCAGCGCGTGTACGCCTACGAAGGGAACACCCTCGTCCGCTCCTTCGTTGTCTCGACCGGCACGTGGCGATACCCGACTGTCACCGGTCAGTATCACATTTACGTCAAATACCGCTACGCGGACATGTCCGGGCCGGGGTACTACCTCCCGGATGTGCCCTACGTGATGTACTTCTACAAGGGGTACGGCCTGCATGGCACATACTGGCACAACAACTTCGGTACACCGATGAGCCACGGCTGCATCAACCTGACTGTGGCCGATGCAGGCTGGCTGTTCAACTGGGCTTCGGTTGGAACCCTGGTCAACATCCACTATTGATGGGTAAGATGCGCTTCACCCTCTCCCGGCGCGATTTTCTCAAACTGTGTGGAGCGGGGGCGCTCGGCCTCTTCCTTCCGACGGCGGAAGGCTTCGCGCCGCTTTCCCTGCTCGATGGGCAACAAGGGCGTGTGACCACGCCTACGCTCACCATTTATGACGCACCGTCCTTTCAGGCCAACAAAGTGAACACCTACTGGCGCGATATCGTGTTGCCCATCACCGGCGTTACCATCAGTGATGATGAAAAAGCCTACAATCGCGTCTGGTATCGTATTGGCGAGGAAGGGTATGCTTATTCCGGCAACATCCAACCCGTGCGCACCTTGCTTAACGAGCCGCAACTGGAAATCCCTTCGCAGGGACTCCTGGCCGAGGTAAGCGTGCCCTACACCGACGCGCACGAACAGCCATCACGCGAGTCGCCGGTGGCATATCGCCTCTACTACGAATCCACGCACTGGGTGGAGGAAGCCGTTGTGGAAGACAATGGGGAGGAGGTCTGGTATCGGCTTTGGGATGATAAATGGAAACAATATTACTTCGCTCCTGCCGCCCACCTGCGCATCTTAGCCGAAGAGGAACTGTCGCCTCTTTCCCCAGATGTCCCCAATTACCGCAAATCCATTGAGGTGCGCCTCTCGCAGCAACTGGTCATCGCCTACGAAGGGACACGACCGGTCTTTGCCACGCGCGCGGCCACCGGTGCGCGCTTCAGCACCGGTCGCTACTATACTCCGCTTGGCTCGTTCATGACGTACCACAAACGTCCCAGCCGACACATGGCTGCAGGCGATCTGGCGTCTAACGGCTATGACCTCCCTGGAGTCCCCTGGGTGCTTTATATCACCGAGAGCGGCGTCTCGTTCCATGGAACGTACTGGCACAACGATTTCGGTCGCCCGCGCAGCCACGGTTGCATCAACCTGCCCACTCAGGCCGCGAAGTGGCTGTATCGCTGGACGGAACCGGTTGTGCCACCGGGAGAGCGATATGCCTATGAATACTACGGAACCTACGTTGAGATTATCGAGTAATCCTCTCTCGCGCCGCGAGTTCCTCAAACTGAGCGCGGCGGGCTTCCTCGGCCTGTTCCTGGCCGGACTGCGCCGCGAGACGGCACAGGCCGCCGCGGCCCCGCCCGGGATGCAGGGACGCGTGGCGTATAACCGCATCTATGTCTACGACACTCCCTCGTTCCATGGTGAGCAAGTAGGCACCTATACCCGCGATCAGGTCTTCCCTATCGCCGCTCAGGTGACGGGCGAGGACGAAACGGCTTACAATCGCTTGTGGTACTACGTTGCCGGGGAAGGATATGTCTATTCGGGTGGGGTGCAGCCTGTGCGCACGGTCAAAAACAAGCCGTCGGCGAACCTGCCTCAAGAGGGCGCTCTGGCGGAGGTGACCGTCCCCTATACGGAGGCGCACGAAGGGCCGGGGTCGTGGTATCACCGCCGGTATCGTCTCTATTACGGCACCACGCACTGGGTCATTGAAGCGGTCGAGGCGGAAGAAGGCGTCTGGTATCGCGTCTACGATAACAACATCCACGATGTCTACTTCGCTCCTGCCGAGGACCTGCGCATCGTCCCCCCCGAGGAACTTGCCCCACTCTCCCCCGACGTTCCACCTGATCTGAAATACATCCACGTGGACGTGCGTACACAAACCGTCTTCGCCTTCGAAGACGAACGTCCGGTGCTGATTTCCCCCTGCGCGACCGGTGCGAAGGGCAGCCGCACACCGCTGGGCCTCTTCCGCACGTTTCACAAGGGTCCCACCATCCATATGATCGGGCGGGATGGCAAGAAAATCACCTACGACTTGCCCGGCGTGCCCTGGGTCTCGTTTTTCACCGGCACGGGCATCTCCTTCCACGGTACGTATTGGCACAACGACTATGGCCGTCCGCAGAGCAACGGGTGTGTCAACCTGCCCATGTACGCGGCGAAGTTTCTTTATCGCTGGACCACGCCCATAGTCCCCGTAAGCGAGTATTATTACTACCGGCCCGGAGAAGGGACAACGGTACAAGTTGTCAAATCTCTGCCGGGCGCGTAAAATGTAAGCACCATCCCTTTGGAGAAAACCCGGAGGAAACCATGCACCCAGCCTTCCAATACGACCGCTACCTGCTCAAACGTCAGGCTATCGCCCTGACCGGGAAATTCCGTTTCTACAACCCATCAGGGCAACTGGTCATGTTCAGCGAGCAGAAGATGTTCCGCCTGAAGGAGGATATTCGCGTCTTCAGTGATGAGAGCAAGGCGGAAGAACTCCTTCACATTCAAGCGCGCCAGATCATTGATTTCTCCGCCGCCTACGACGTGTTCGATAGCACCACAGGGGAGAAAGTTGGTGTGCTGCGGCGGAAGGGCTTCCGGTCCATGCTGCGCGATGAATGGGAAGTGCTGGATGCGGAAGACCGTTTCCTCGGCGTGCTCACGGAAGATAGCCTCGGCCTGGCTTTGCTACGACGCCTGCTCCTCGGTTCGCTCTTGCCGCAGAACTATGACATCCTCTTCGATGGGACGCGCGTTGCCGATCTCAAACAACGCTTCCATCTTTTCCGTTACGAACTTACCCTGGACTTCAGCATGGACACTGCCCACAGGCTGGACCGTCGTCTGGGTATTGCCGCAGGTATCCTGCTGGCCGCCATCGAAGGCAAGCAAAGCAATTGATCTCTTAATCGCCTATGCCTCGACAACCCCTCTTTGCCGGACTGGTTGTGGATGAACAGGACCGCCCCGTAGATGTGGCCTACGTGGGCGATGAGCCCTGTTACGTGGTAGACGACGACGGATTCCGCCGTCACATCCCCTCAGAGCAGGTTGACCGTCAGGTGCTGGAGCAGATGCGCGCCCAGATCGAAGGTCACGAAGACCTGCTCAGTGAGCAGACGGCGAAAATGCTGGGGCAGGAAGATATCTTCACCAAGGCGGTGATCGAGCAGCAATTGAAGAACATCGGGCAACAGTTTGAAGCGTTGCTGGAAATTGGTATCCCGGAAGAAGGCCGTGCTTATCTGGGCATGATGGGTTTCAAAGTAGTGATTAACGTCCATGGCGATGTGGTCCGCCTGGAGCAACCCGGCATCATCACGGATGAGGGTGATGAATAACATGACAATACTGAAAACTCCCGCAAGACCGCGGGAGACTGTTCTGAATTGCTCTGGCCTCTTATTTCTCCCCCTTCTTTAGATGGTCCAGAAGCAGGGCGATGCGCTTGTAAATATTGATGATTCGCCTCCGCCACTGAACTTTTTCCGTTTGCGGGTCATTGCCCTCGACGATGAAGAAGCGATACAAAAACTGAACATGCTTGATGCGGTCATAGATGTTTTCGACCAGGTAAGCGGTGTTTTTCCCAATCAGTGGTGCGAGATCGCTGGCGGCGAGTTTTTTTGTGCGTCGCACTTTACCGTATCTCAACGAGTTGAAGTCAAACCCCTCTTCCATCAATCGGTCGTAGGTCTCCGTCTTCAATTCCGGGATGACCTTCAAGGGCTCGGCATCGAACTCAATTACAAGTTGGCAGGCCCTGAGATTGTGCTTGATCTCGGCCAGGAGACGACGTTTCTTCCCTTTGCTCTTTGAAATCAGTTGCTGGATGAATTCAAAGGCCTGCGTCGCCGACGGTAAGGTGGAGAACAGGCCATAAATACTTTCAAGCAAGGCCATCTTTCCCTCCTTCTGCGGGAGGCATCTATATCCCCATTATAGAGGATTCGCATGGC
>RFJH01000204.1 GCA_003694975.1 Anaerolineae bacterium
CAAATTCCTGATCGCCTTCTGGCTCTACAACGACGGCATTGGCACCATCATCAAGATGGCCACCATCTACGGGGCAGAGATTGGCATCGGCTCCACCGACCTGATCGGCACCCTCCTGATGGTGCAGTTCGTCGGTATCCCCTTCTCCTTCCTCTTCGGCTGGCTGGCGGGCAAAATCGGCACCAAGCGCGCCATCTACCTCTCACTGGTTGTTTATACGCTGATCACCATCGGCGGCTACTTCATGAGCACCGCGCTGCATTTCTGGTTGCTCGGCTTTGCCGTCGCCACCGTGCAAGGCGGCAGCCAGGCCCTGAGTCGCTCTCTCTTCGGGCGCATGGTGCCCAAGAGTCAATCCGCCGAATTCTTCGGGTTCTTCAGCACGAGCGCCAAATTCGCCGGCATCGCCGGGCCGTTCGTCTTCGCCCTGGTCGGTCAAATCATGGGCAGTAGCCGACTGGGCATCGTCTCCCTGATTGTCTTCTTTATCGTCGGTGCTTTGCTGTTGACCCAGGTGAACGAACAGGAGGGCATCCGCGTCGCCGAAGCGGAGGAGGCCGCCCTGAGCGCTACCGCCTCCTGAGCATCCCCGCCTCGCTCTCGACCGGGGCCTGTCGCGCGGGCCCCGGTCGTTTTCTCACATCCTTACCCCCTCTCCCCCTCTCGAAGGGCATCCGGCGCCACCCGCGCCATGAGAGCCATCGGCCCTCACATCACCCCATCGCCAGGACCTCGAAAAACAGGTCCACCACGTCGGGGTCGAAATGCCTGCCGGCCTGGGAGCGAAGATAATCAAGTACTTTCTCCTCCGGCCAGGCGCGGCGATAAGGGCGGTCCGAACGAAGCGCATCCCAGACATCCACGATGGCAAATAGACGCGCCGGCAGAGGGATTTGCTCGCCTTTCAGGCCGCGCGGGTACCCCGTGCCATCCCACTTCTCGTGATGACAGTAGGGAATGACAAGTGCCGGCTGCAGATAACGCACGCGGGAAAGCATCTCATAGGCGACCTGGGGATGGCGTCGCATGATTTCCCACTCTTCATCACTCAGTTTGTCGGGCTTGAGCAAAATAGAATCCGGCACGGCGATTTTGCCAATATCATGCAACAAGACACCACGGCGGATGTGCACCAACTCCTCTTCTTTAATCCCGGACGCCCTGGCCATTTTTAACGTCCAGTCCACAAGGCGTTGTGTGTGCCCCAACGTTCCCTTATCTCTCAACTCAAGGGCATACGCCCAGCCCTCAATCGTAGCATCATACGCCTGGATCAATTCACTGTGAGCGCGCTGCAGATCGCTGAACAGTTCCAGGTTGTCAATAGCAATGGCAGCCTGAGTCGCCAGGGAATCCAGAAAGAAAAACCACCCTTCATCGGGGTTGAGAGGGGCGCGATGAAAAATTTCCAGCACACCTTTGATCTTCCCCTTGGCGATGAGAGGCACCCCCACATAAGCCACGAACGACTCATGCGCTCTGGCGAGAGCGCGCGTCAGGTCATTTTCCACCTCACGGAGATCGGGGACGTACACCCGCTTGCGTTCCAGGATGGCACGCCCGGCATATCCCTCGCCGATGGGGAGGAGAGTGTACCGAAGTGCATCGGAACGGAAACCCCGCCCGGCTGCATACCGCAACATCCTTGACTTTTCATCCAGCAACAAGATATCTGCAGCGTCCACGTTGAGGCTCTTAATCACATGCTCGAGGAACATCCCCAACGTCAGACGCAGGTCAAGGCTGGAAGCAACGACCAGGTCAATGCTGTGCAACGTGGTCAGGCGTTCAAACTCTCGCGCCGCCCGGGCCTCGGCTTTCTTGCGCTCGCTGATATCCATGGCCATGGTCAGGGCATGTCTGATCACTCCATCGGAATCGTGTAAGGGAGCAGCCGAAAAACTGATATCAACCGGCGAACCGTCCTTTCTCCGGCGAGTCACCTCGACTTGCAACAACGTTTCCCCATGAAACACGCGATGGAGCAGCGAGGAGAACTCCTCTTGCTGCTCTGGCGGCACAGCCGGGTAAGGACGTCCAACGACCTCTTTCTCCTCCCAACCGAAAATGCGCTTGCAGGCAGGATTCCAGAATTGCACTATCCCCTCCTGATCCAGCACCATGATGCCCAACGGCGCGCTCCAGGCAACGGAGCGCAGAAACTCCAGGGAGAGCCGACGTGCCATGAGCAAGTTTTCCACACGTGCCTGCAACTCAACCTTGGCAATCGGGCTGATGATTAACTCGTCAACGACCTCCCACAGGAAGCGAGTTGCCATGCCCACGTCCTTGCGAGACGTGACCAGGAGAACAGGGAGAAACTGCGCCGGGGCCTTGCGTTTCCGTGCCTTCACCTGTTCCCACAATCGCTCCAGCGCAGGGCCATCCAGAATGCATAAATCGAAATGCCCCTGCAGGGCATCCTCGCTTTTTGGAAGAAGGACTTCGTGACGATTACCCAGATAGTCGGCCAACAGGCGGGCGTTCTCTCTGTTATCAAGCAAAAGCAAGATCGTGGCCATGGCCTGATTCGGGAGAAACCTCACTTCAACATGCTATTGATTAACCGCACCAACTCCTCGCTGACCAGGGGCTTCACCAACACCCCGCGCGCGCCGCGCGCCAGGCCCTCCTGTTGCAAAGCCGCGCTTTGTCGAGGGGAAAGGATCAAGAAAGGAATATCCCGCGCTCGAAGACGCTCGCAGTGCTCCCAGATCGTAGAATCGAAGCCGGTTATATCCACCAGGGCTACGGAGATGGGCTTCTCATCCACTGCCCGCGCAAACTCCCCCAGGGTCGTCACGCCTACGACCAGCAAACCACGCTTACCCAGAAATTGCGTCAGCAACTCCAGATTGCGTGGATTGCGATTCAGCGCCAGAATCGTAGGGGAAGTATCCATCCTTTGCCTCCTGCTCACGTTTCGCCTTCCGTTTTCGCACTCCAGCGGGGCGTGCCGGAGAGAATCCCGCTCAGTTCGGTCAACGGGCGCCCGACCTTGATGCCATAGGGTGTAATTTCGAACTCACGCAGAGTCCTCTCAAAGTTGCTCAACCGCTTTTTCAGCACACCGATGGCTTTCCGAATCTCCCCTCCAACCTCGATATAGCGCAGGAAAATAATGTTATCGGCCAGGTAACTGATGCCTTCCTCGCTGATCTGGAACTCGCCGACGACGTTGGGGCTTTCAACAACCAAAAAGAGCACCACCCCTTGACTTTGCAGGTACTTGCCCAGGGCGTGTAAACGGCTCTGCACGTCCTCACCGCGCAACGAGAGGCGGAAGCCCGAAACACTATCGATCATGACCACGCGAGTGCCCATCTCTTCGACTTCCCGGCGAACAAGGGAGGCAAACTCGTCAGCCGAGAGTTGTAACGGTTCCACCTTGACCAGCGACAGTGTCCCTCGTTCTCTCATCGCGCGGGCGGGTATGTTGACCGCCTCGCAACGGCGCAGCATAATCTCGATCTCCTCTTCAAAAGAGTACACGACCGAGCGTTCTCCCCGGCCGGCGGCTTCTTTCATGAATTGCAGGCCCAGGGTGGTTTTGCCCGTGCCGCTGGGCGCCGTAATGACCGTGACCGTACCTCGCTCGATTCCACCGTTCAACAATTCATCCAACTCCGGGACACCGGAGGGGATCACCTCCCCCGAAAGTGCCCGCTCTTGAGTGGTAAGAGCCAATCGTGGGTAAACCTCCAGGCCGGAATCCGTCATCTTCACGGCATGGCGACCGGCACGGAAGGCAGTGCCGCGCATTTTCAAAACGGTCACGGTACGGTTCCCGAGGTTGTTCTCAAGAGCGATCACCCCATCGCTCATGAACTGCAAATCGTCATCCGGGGCTTCCGCGCTTCCTTCCGACGTAAACAACACCGTCGCCCCCTTCTCTACCAGGAACCGTAAGAAGGAAAGCACCTGTCGGCGAAACTGAAACACATCGCCGGACAAATAGCGGAACTGAGTAATCGGGTCAATGAACACGCGGCGGGGGGTTACTTTCTCCACCCGCTCGATAATCTGCATGGTAATGGGGTCACGTTCGACCTCGGCGGGAGAGAAAATATCATACGTCTGAACCTCGCGGAAAAACTCCGACGAGGGAGTCAGGTCAAGGAAATCCACGCCTTTCAAATCAAATCCCTGCCGTCCGGCGTTTTGGCGGATATGTTCAACCGGCTCTTCCAGGGAAATGAAAAGCACGGGTTCCCCTGCGGAAGCACCTGCCACCAGGAAATGCAAACCGAGTGTAGTCTTGCCGGTGCCCGGTCCCCCGCGCACCAGATAGGCGCGATTTGGAATCAGCCCTCCCTCAAGAATCTCGTCAAGGCCGGCAATGCCGGTAGATACGCGAGATTCGATCTCTTTTCCCATGGTATCACTCCTCGTGGAACGCGAATTCGGAACAACGAACCTGCGGTGAGAAGGAAATCACCACAAGCAGTAAAATACTCCCCAAGGCCAGAAGCGCGGCTGTCGCCTTCTCGTCACATTGAAAAGCATCACGTTGTCCACCATTTCCCCCGTCAACCGGCCCCCCAGGCACAGCCTCTATCCGCCTCGTGGAGAAACCCTCGGCATCGAAGAAATCAGCCATCTCCTACCATGCTCATTCAACAATGCACCGAAACAGCCGCAGGCAACATCAGGCAGACTTTTTTGCATTGTACACACAATTACAGCAAAAATCAAGCAACGGTGCTTGTTGCGCCAGTTCAAACCTCACTTCCCTCCACACCGTCTGCATTTGCTCCAAAAAGTTACAGGCCTCGACTTCTTTGGGAGATATCAAGGCCCAACATACTTGCTACGCCGAACGAACGCGAAATACTCTGCCGCCCAGCGCGCGGACAGGCAA
>RFJH01000205.1 GCA_003694975.1 Anaerolineae bacterium
TGCCTGGCGGCGACTCAGAAATGTTGCCTGAGGGCGCGATTGGAGCGCTATAGCTGCCTGACGCTTTTTGTGTTGCGCAAATGTCGGCGCGTATCAACACCTCGCCGCTCTGCAAACTGGGCGTGGCCTCTTCCTTGAAGTAAAGACATTTGGGCTGACCATTCTCGTCCAGTTCGCCCAGGCCAAAAAGCCCCTGGCGGACACCTTCGGCGATGCAGTTTTCCCAGACGTGCCGTCCGATGACCAGGCTTTCACCAGGAGTGCGCGAGCCGCTTTCGGCGAGTTGCCGGGTTTCGACGTAGTCATGACCGCTCAGATAGCGTTGTTTGACGACCAGGGGAGCGAGTTTTTCAAGCAGGCGGCCCTCAGCGCGCAACCTCTCATAGACGCGTTCTTCCAGATACTGATCGCCGCCATAGGTGGGGATGCCGAGGTCTATCTGGGTCATTCCTTGCTGGTCAGGCAGGTAGAGCAGGCGATACAGATTGCCGATCTGCTCCTGTAAATCCTTTGCGGTCTGCTTTTCCTGGTTCCGTAACTTCTGGCGCTGTTCGGAGGTGAGCGAGAGCGTTTTGGCATTCATCAGAGCGGAAAGTGCCAGATAGCGACGTAGGAGGTTCTCGAACGGAGAGCGTTCAGAGGCCAGCGGCGCCAGGAAGAAGAGGGTATTCCGGTGGACACGCGGGGTTTGGCCTTTCTCCTCCACGAAACGTTTCATTCGCCCGGTGTCGGCTTCGGGAAGGATGAGCAGCTTGGGATGCGGGTCGTCAGGGATGTCGGCAGGTCGTTCGGGCCAGATGAATGTCTTCATCATCCGGCTGCGGACGCGCTGGCGCAGAATTTTCAGTTCGGCCTCGATCAGTTCATCGCCGGTGACATTATCCATGCGAACGGTCAGGGCGCGGTTCAGGTTGGCCGTGGTGGAGAAGTAATACCGCCCACTGTGTTCGTGAAGGTAGAACAAGAGACGGTTGCTCAACTTCTGCAGCACTTCAGCCACCACACTGGACGGCACCCCCGCCATCAGGTTCTGCCGCTTGACCTCCGTTAGAGTTGCCCCTGCCTCGCCACCTCCACCGAGATGCGAATACATGAAGAGAGTGGTCGCAATGCGCTCGCCCAACCTCAATCCCTGAAAGGCTTTGCCGATTTCCTGATTCACCTTGTGGGCTCCTGCTTGCTCACCCACAATGTCTGCAGCCAGCACGCTGTTGTATTCGTTGCCGATGTGTTCGATCAGTTCCTGACGAATTTCACTGACGGCCAGATTGAAGTCTGCCAGGCTGATGTAGGGACGATTGGAGGTTTTCAAATCGCTGATCACCAGCGCCAGCAGGCGTAACGTGCCTCGCGTGCGCTGGAAATTGGGGAAACTCCCCCAGCGGTGATAGAGCACATCCACCACTTCGGGCAGGAAGGGATAGGTCTGCCGGAAACGGGCGCGGTAGGCGGCGCTTTCCTCGCCCCGAGGTAGCAGCGATTCCTGCTCGGCCTGGGCCACGAAAGCGTTGATCACCTGTGTAGCAGCCTGCTCGTCCACCGAAGAGAACAGGCGGCGACGAATGATGGCACCCACTTCGTCATCCTGTACCGGCGCAAAGATTTTCTGCACCCGTCCACTGATCTTCTTCAATTGTTCGTAGAAGCGTTCTGCCTGTTCATCATAGTGCTCCAGGGTGCTGGAAGGCAAGGTCACTACCAGGGCGGCGCACTCCAGCGTCCCGACGGCTTCGGTCAGTTCCTGCATGAAAGCCAATGTCTGTGCGGCCAGTGTGGATTGCCCGACGGCTACACCGGCGGCTTTGGGCATGTATTCGGACACCTCGTCCATGAGTATCAGTACTGGCTGATGAGCGGCCAGCAACCGTCGGATGGCATCCCGACCCGGAGCCGTGAGTTGGTCGAAGCCCTGGCGCGAGCCGGTCAACTGTTCGGCCATCAGCCCCCACAACGTGTCTTCGGGCTTCAACGGCGAGCCGGAGATGACCACCATTCGCACGTTCCACTGGTGGGCTTTGTGGTAGAGGGCAATCAACGAGTGCGTTTTGCCGCCGCCGAAAGGCGTCTGTATCTGGATGACCGGGTCGCCACCCTGACCTTGGAGACGTTTTTCGACCACGGCGAACAGATTACGCAGTCCTTTGGTCAGGTAGGTCTTCTGGAAGAATAAATCGGGGTCGCGGTATTCCTCTGGGCCGCGGCCGTGAAAGACCTCCCACAAGTCGGCCGCAAACACATCCAGCGTCAGGCGGCCTTGCAGAATGTCGTCATGAGGGATGGCGATGGTATGAAAAGGTTTCATAGGATGCCTCGCTTCAGCAGGTTGGGGAACGTGCACGCCTCGATCTTTGTCGGCAAAGCGCCAGTGATTGCGGATATAGTCCACCGTTTCCTGGGGATCCAGGTCGCGGGTGGTCGTTTGCACGCGGATATAAAACTGCTTCTTCCTATCCCTTTTTCTTCCCTTGAGATAGACCGGCTCGGGTGCGGGACGGATATCGTACACATAGATGAGCTTGCCGTCCACCTCTTCGAAATGCCCCCGAATGAGCGGCGCATATTGATTCCCCAGATGTTCGGCAATGAGATTTGCCAGAAGTTGTTCGAATTTGTCGCGCGAGTTGCTTACCAGCGCCAGATCGTTCTCCAGGCCGAGCACGTTGCCGTCATCATCCACGCCGATGACCAGCGTGCCACCGTCCGTATTGAGAAAGGCAGCGATGCTCTTCAGCACAGCGTACCGCAATTCTTCGTTCTTTTTCCCCTGCCGCACATCCCATTGCAGACTGGCTTTAAACTCCAGTTGGCTGCTTTCCTCTTGGCCAATCCATCGCTTGATATCCATTCGCCTGCCTCCGAACGAATCAAACGCCGTCCCTCGATCTCATCCCCAGTTCATCTGGATGTATTCCACCGTTTGTTCTGGATCCAGGGCACGTGACGAGGTACGAACACGTACGTAAAACTCTTTGCCCTGAGGGCCTTTCAAGAAAACGGCTTCCGGGGCCTTTTCCACTTCGATCACGTACACCTGTTCACCATTCACGCTCTCAAAGTGGCCACGAATGAGGTGGTTGTACTGGGGGCCAATGGCTTCGGTGATCAGGTTGGCCAGCAGTTGTTCAAAACGGTCGGGGGAATTGTGAACCAGAGCCAGGTCATGCTCCATGCCCAGCACGTGACCGTCATCTTCCACACCGATGATCAGGGTGCCACCTTCGGTATTCAAGAAAGCGGCAATGGTTTTCAGCACACTGTGGCGCAGTGCGGGATTCTTTTTCCTCTGACGCAGGTCCCATTGCAAGGTGCTCTTGAACTCAATGAAGGAACTCTCCCCCATAGCGATGAGTTCACTCACGGGGCGTCGCTGTGTCTCCTCGCGTTCCACCAGCAGGCTGTTCAGGAAGTCGTTCAGTTTGCTGGCGATGAGCGCCCGACGGGCTTCCAGGAAGTCTTCGTAAGCGGATACGCGCCACAAGTCAGGGTTCTTCGGGATGAATTGCTTGTCCAGCGCGCCGGGGAATCGCTCCTCCACTTCATGGAGATATTCTTCGGGGCGGCGATTGCTCAACGCTTGATTGGTCGCGGCTGTCAGGAAGGCGCGGTTGGCAATTTCATTGACCTTCTTGCGATCCAGGTGATTGTTCGGGTCGTAGAGTTCGCTATAGAGAAGGGATTGGGGGAAGATGTGGTGACTATGGATGTAATAGCGATTCTGGGGCTGGCGTGCCAGCGGCATACCGTTGAACCAGTCCACCGCTCCCAGCGCTTTGGCCAGGATGAAGGTCATGCGATAAAGGGGATGCTGAGCGCCGCGTCCCACGAA
>RFJH01000025.1 GCA_003694975.1 Anaerolineae bacterium
CTATCAACCCAACCCGACGGACGACGCCTGCCTCGCCCTGCTGAGGGAACTGGATGAGTAGCACGAATGGGCATCACGAATGAGGACGAATGACACGAATGGCACGAATAAGTATCACGAATGAGGACGAATATCACGAATGACACGAATACGTTCTTTGTGCCCTTTGTGTTTAGGCCCAATCCGTGTTCATCTGTGGCTCTAAGAGGTATGTGAGGAATCGATGACGCAATGGAACGTTTTGATTGCCGATCGCCTGGCCGAGGAGGGGCAGGCGATTCTGCGCGCCGCAGCCCGCGTGGACGACCGCAGTGGCCTTTCCCCAGAAGAATTGCTGGCCGTTATCCCCCAGTACGACGCCCTGATCGTGCGCAGCCGGACGAAGGTCACCGCGCAGGTGATCCGGGCCGCGACGCGTCTTAAGGTCATTGGGCGCGCCGGAGTCGGCGTGGATAACATTGATCTGGAGGCCGCCCGCGCCCACAACGTGACCGTGGTCAACGCGCCGACCGCGGCGAGCATCGCCGTCGCCGAACTGACCTTCGGTCTGCTCCTCGCCCTGGCGCGCGAGATCCCGCGCGCCGACGCGGGCATGAAAGCCGGTCGCTGGATGAAGAAGGAACTCAAGGGCCGTGAACTTCACGGCAAGACGCTGGGGCTGCTCGGCCTGGGGCGCATTGGCGCCGAGGTCGCCCGCCGTGCCCACGCCTTCGGCATGACCGTCCTGGCCTACGACCCGTTCCTTCCGGAAGAGGTCATTCGTGAGCGCGGCGCAGACCCCGCCGACCTGGAGACTCTCTACGCGCGGGCGGATTTCATTTCACTGCACCTCCCGCTCACGGAGGAGACGCGCGGTCTGATTGACGCGCAAGCCCTGGCGCGTATGAAGGACGGTGTGTATCTGGTCTGCGCGGCCAGAGGCGGTATAATTGACGAACCTGCCTTGCTGGATGCGCTGAACGGCGGCAAAGTGGCCGGCGCGGCGCTTGACGTCTTCGCTCAGGAGCCGCCGGGGGCGAGCGACCTGGTGAGACATCCCAGAGTCATCGCCACGCCTCACATCGGCGCGCAAACGGCGGAAGCCCAGGCGCGCGCCGCGCGCGATATTGCCGAGGAAGTCCTGGCTGCGTTGCGCGGCGAGGCGCTTCGCTGGCGGGTGGTTTGATAGGCGACGGTCACTTAGAAGCCGGGATGGTGGCCGAGAGCGAACTGCGTAAAAACCTGTTGCCAATGGAGTCTTTTCGATGAGCCGTAAACTGGAAGAATTGAAGTCTCGACTGGCCGAGATCGCGGACCTGAACGCCGCGGCGGCGCTACTGGATTGGGACCAGCAGACGTACATGCCGCCGGGGGGCGCGGAAGCGCGCGGTCATCAACTCGCCACGCTGAATCGACTGGCACATGAGAAGTTCACTGCCGAGGAGATCGGCGTGCTGATCGAGGACGTGAAGAGCGAGTTCGCGGATGCCGATCCCGATTCGGACGAGGCGCGCCTGATCCGGGTCGTGGCGCGCGATTACGAGAAGGCGACGCGCGTCCCGTCCGAGTTCGTGGCGGAGTTCTCTCAGGTGACGAGCCGCGCTCATGAGTCCTGGGTTCGGGCGAAGAAGGAGTCCGATTTCTCCGTTTTCCGTCCCGACCTGGAACGCGTCGTGGAGATGCGGCGTCAGTACGTCACGTTCTTCCCGCCCACCGATCACCCTTACGATGTCCTACTAGACGATTTCGAGCCCGGCATGAAGACGGCGGAAGTCCAGGCGATCTTCGATGCCCTGCGCCCGAAACAGGTGGCGTTGATCCGCGCCATCGGCGAGAAAGAGCCGGTGGACGATTCGTTCCGGAAGCAGACGTTCGACGAACAGAAACTGTGGGATTTCGGCGTGGAGGTGGTGACGCGCTTCGGGTACGATTGGAAGCGCGGTCGTCAGGACAAGTCGCCGCATCCGTTTACGACCGGTTTCAGCATCAACGATGTGCGCATCACCACCCGCTTCGAGCCGGAAGACCCGCTGGCGACGTTGTTCAGCACGATGCACGAGGCGGGCCATGCCATGTACGAGCAGGGGATCAATCCTGCCTATGAGCGCACGCCGCTTGCGAGTGGGGCGTCCCTGGCGGTACACGAATCGCAATCGCGCATGTGGGAGAACCTGGTCGGGCGCTCGCGACCGTTTTGGGAACATTTCTACCCCCGCCTGCAGGAACTCTTCCCTTCCGAACTGGGCAACGTGTCCCTGGACGATTTCTATCGCGCCATCAACAAGGTCAGGCCGTCCCTGATACGCACCAGGGCCGACGAGGCAACCTACAATTTGCACATCATGCTGCGCCTCGAACTGGAGATCGGCATGGTGGAAGGCTCGGTTGATATCAAGGATTTGCCCGAATTGTGGAACGCCAGAATGCAAGAGTATCTCGGCCTGACGCCTCCCAACGACGCCCAGGGCGTGCTGCAGGATATCCACTGGTCGTTCGGCGGGTTGGGGTATTTCTCCACCTACGCGCTGGGTAATCTGATCTCGGCGCAGTTGTGGGAGAAGATCGAGCAGGAGATCCCCAATCTGAAAGAGCAGATCC
>RFJH01000206.1 GCA_003694975.1 Anaerolineae bacterium
CATATTGTCACAGATTGACGCAGATTGCACGGAAAGGTTAACGGAAAGGTTATAAGATAGGAGCACGCATTACGTATACAGGGTGTACTCACAACAGCGCGTTCTGTCAAGTCGGGCAACGCGAGAAACACACATCCAAAATCTCGGCGGTGCTCACGAATCGGCTTGCTGCAACTGCCGCAGGATTGCCTCGGCGCGGTCGGGACGCACGGTCCCTTCGGCGACCATCTGCGCGGCGACTTTCTCGATCAACTCGCCGCGCGCGCCCGCCGCGATGGCGACCTGCCGCGCGTGCAGGGACATGTGGCCGCGCTGGATGCCCTCGGTCGCCAGGGCGCGCAGGGCGGCCAGGTTCTGCGCCAGGCCGACGGAGACGATGATCTCCGCCAGTTCGCGCGCCGTGCGCACGCCCATCAGTTTCAACGCCGCGCGGGCAGTGGGGTGGGAGCGCGTCGCTCCGCCGACGATGCCCACGGCCAGCGGCATCTCCAGTTCGCCCACCAGGTTGCCCTCCTCGTCGCGTCCCCACGTGGAGAGGCTGGTGTAGCGACCGGACCGGGCGGCGTAGGCGTGCGCGCCCGCCTCTACGGCACGCCAGTCGTTGCCCGTGGCGATGACCACCGCGTCCACGCCGTTCATAATGCCCTTGTTGTGCGTGGCGGCGCGGTAGGGGTCGGCGGCGGCGAACGCCCAGGCGGCGATGACCCCATCGCGCACGTCCTCGCCGGCATAGTGCACGCCCGCGCTCTCGAAGGCCAGCGCCGAGGGAGGGATGCGCACGCGCGCCCGCGCCAGACGGCGGTCGGCGAGGTTGGAGAGGATGCGCAGGTGCACGCGCCCACCGGTCAGGGCTTCGATGCGTGGCGCCAGGCGCTCGCAGGCGGTGTTGACCGCGTTGGCACCCATCGCATCGCGCACATCATAAATCAGATGCACCACGAGGAATTCGCCGATGGGGGTCTCGCGCAGGAGGCGCACTTCGAGATCACGCGCCCCGCCGCCGAGGCGCTTCAGGACGGGGTCCACGGCGCTGGCTTCGGCGAGCAGGGTCTCTTTCTCGCGTTGCAAAGCCGCACGCGCCGCTTCGAGATCGGGCGCACCGAGCACCTGGATCTGCCCAATCATCTGCGGGGGATCGGTCTCGGCGTGGAAGCCGCCGCCGGCGCGCGCCAGTTTCGCCATGAAGGAGGCGCCCGCCACCACAGAGGGCTCTTCAATAGCCATCGGGACAAGGACCTCGCGTCCGTTGACAATGAAGTTCAGGGCAATGCCCAGGGGTAGGTTATGGGTGCCGATCACATTCTCAATCATGGAATCGGCCAGTTCAACGGTTAACCCGCCCGGGGTCTGGAACGGGGCGAGGTCATCCGGGTCAAGTCCGGATGCCTGGGCGAGGCGGTCCAGGCGTTCGGTCAGAGAGAGGTTATAGAAACCGGGTAAACGAGAGGTAGCCATGCCCCCAACTCTACAAAATGATTCCTGGCAAAACCTATCAACCTGGGAGAAATTGGATATAATTATCCTGAATGCGATGACCACCTCTCTTTTGACACGCGAGCAACTCCAGGAACGTTTGATCGCCCTCCACCAGGCGAGCCTCGAACTGGTTAAAGATATTTCGCTGGAAACGTTGCTGGAGCGCATTGTCTCGCTGGCATGTGACCTGGTCGAGGCACGCTATGCAGCATTGGGCGTGCTGGACGATGAGGGGAAACTGGAACGGTTTATCACCATTGGTTTGAGCGACAAGGAAATCAAGCGCATCCCTCATCTCCCTACCGGTCGGGGCCTGATCGGTGCGTTAGTCGGCGCAACGGAGCCAATACGGCTGCGCGACGTACTTAGCGACCCGCGCAGCGTTGGATTCCCTCCCGGTCATCCCCACATGCATTCGTTCCTGGGTGTACCCATCCGGGTGGGAGAACGCCAACACGGGCAAATCTACCTGACCGACAAAATTGGGCACGACGAGTTCACACCGGAAGACGAGCAAATCATCCAGATGCTCGCCGCCTATGCCGGGGTGGCCATCCAGAACGCCCGTCTTTACGAAGAACTGCGCCGGCGTGACGAAGACCTGACGCGCCGCACGGAGGACCTGGCCCTGTTGAACAACGTTGCCTCCGCTCTCGCCTCGTCCCTGGAACTGGACGACATCCTCCAGAAGACGCTGACCCTGGTGATGAACCGCATGGACATGGAAGCGGGCGAACTGTTCCTGCTGGAAGCCGATGGTCAGACGTTGCGCATGGTTCTGCATCGCGGTCAGGCTGCGGATGCCTTCTGGACGCGCAACCGCTTCTCGATCGGTGAGGGCATCGTCGGCCTGGCAGCCCAGGAACGCGAACCCATTATCAGTACGGACCTGGCAAAAGACCTGCGCTTTCTACGTGAGGCGGTGGTGAAGGCAGGCTTCCGGCAGATGGTCGCCATCCCCCTGCTCTCTGGAGAGAACCTGATCGGCGTACTCAGCATCGCCACCCGTCGCGAGGACGTGCTCGACCGACGCACGATCCAACTCCTGGCCGCGGTCGGCACGTGGGCGGGCCTGGCTATTGAGAACGCCCGCCTGCATGATGACGCCCGTCGCCTGGCCGTGCTCGAGGAACGCGAACGAATTGGTATGGACCTGCACGACGGCGTCATCCAGTCCATTTTTGGAGTTGGCCTCTCGCTGGAAAACGTCTATCACCTTATCGAGGAAAATCCATCCCAGGCTCGCCGGTACATTCAGAAAGCCATTGAGGACTTAAATCAGACCATCCGTGACCTGCGCGCCTATATTCTCGATCTGCGCCCACGCCATCTAGGCAATGAAAGTTTGATGGAAGGGTTGAAGCGGCTGGTCACCGAGTATCGGGTACACACCCTCCGAAAAGCGTTTCTGACGGGGCCGCAAGATGATCTTTCCGACCTCCCTCAGGACCGTGCCCTGGCGTTGTTCCACATCTGTCAGGAAGCGCTGGCCAACGCGGCCAAACACGCCGAAGCACAACGGGTGGATATCAGTGTGTGGACCACATCAGAACGCGTCATCCTGGAGATTACCGACGACGGGCGAGGATTTGACATTGAAAAGGCCACCCGTTCCATCGGCCATGGCCTGGCAAACATGCAAACGCGAGCCCGCAGCGTGGGCGGCGATGTGGATATCACCTCCACCCCCGGCGAAGGGACGACCGTCCTTGCATGGGTGCCACGCACAAACGGGCAGAAAACTGCCTCGTGAGTGCCGAAAAGGGGGAGCGAATCGCACAATAAGGCGTTTCACGAGATCATCCTCCTCTTTGGTTTCTCCGCGCGATTCTTTAAGGTTTCCCCCCACCTCTATGCCTTATTTATCACTGTTCCCCTATATCTGGGGGGATTGGCGCATCGCGTGACCCTCTTGGCTGGAACAAGTGTTCAAAGCGATACCTTTCACCACTGGTTTCTCCGGGAAGTCTTTTAAGGTTGGCCTATCTTAAAAAAAGGGATGTTTTTAAAGTAGCGTAGGTTTGGCGTGCAGTTCAAACTTTCATTTTCTGCTACAATCGAAGTGCGTTCGACAGGGCGTTCTGCCGGGGACGCCCTCCCCCTAGCCGGTAAACCTGTAATCTCTCTGGCAGTACTTCCCCACTGCGTGTGCAGCGGGTTTTTTGCCCTCACCTGGGCATGTGGGTGTTGGCCATCCCAATATCGTAAGGAGGAGAGCATGGATGCTGAGCGAGCCTGGCAATCTGTGTTGGGGCAACTGCAAATGGAAATGCCCAAAGCGGCATTCGACACCTGGGTACGCGACACGCGTCCCTTGAGTTTTAAAGATGGCCTGTTGACCATCGGCGTGCGAAACGCCTATGCACGTGACTGGCTCGAGAACCGTCTCTCCAACATCGTCACCCGTTTGCTCATCGGGATACTGAATACCAATGTAGAAGTCCGCTTCGTGGTTGCCTATGGAGGGAACGGCCAGCATGGAAACGCAAATGATGAACTCCTCCAGACACCTGAAGACGAGGAAACAGATTCCACCCCTCGCCCGCGCAACCCTACGCTGAACACGCGTTACACGTTTGACTCGTTCGTCGTCGGATCGGGCAATCGACTGGCCTATGCAGCCTGCCAGGCTGTCTCAGAAAAACCTGCTCGCGCTTACAACCCACTTTTCATCTACGGAGGGGTGGGGCTGGGAAAAACCCACCTCCTGCATGCCATCGGCAACGCCTGTCACGCGCGCGACTTGAACGTGCTCTACGTCTCCTCGGAAGAATTCACCAACGATTTGATAGACGCCATTCGTACGCACACCACGCAGGCTTTCCGCGAGAAATATCGCTCCATTGATGTCCTTTTGATTGACGATATCCAGTTCATCGCGGGCAAAGAATCTACCCAGGAGGAATTCTTCCACACCTTCAACACGCTGCATGGCCAGGACAAGCAGATCATTGTCTCCTCCGACCGCCCTCCGAAGGCGCTTGTGACGTTGGAAGAACGCCTGCGCTCACGTTTCGAGTGGGGACTGGCCGTGGACATCCAGCCCCCCGACCTGGAGACTCGCCTGGCCATCCTGCGCTACAAAGCCGAACGCGCCGGTCGTTACCTCCCGGACGAAATCCTGGAAATCATCGCCCGCCGCGTGCAGTCCAATATCCGTGAACTGGAGGGGGCATTGAACCGCATCATCGCCTTTGCCGAGTTGAGCGGCTCAACCATCACTCCCAAGATGGTCGAGGTAGCCCTGGCCGACCTGCTTCCGCGTCCCCGAACGATCCGACCCGAAAAAGTGGTAGACCTGGTGGCACAGGCGTTCAACGTGGAAGCGAAGCGTATCCTGGGGCGCGAACGTTCTCGCGAGGTCGCCCTACCGCGTCAGATCGCCATGTACCTCCTGCGCCAGGAAGGGCACATCTCGCTGCCTCAAATTGGAGCGGCACTTGGCGGACGAGACCACACCACCGTCCTCTACGCGGTCGAAAAAGTGGCCGACTTGCTCGAGCGCGATGACCGTCTGCGCCAGCAGGTGGTGCAAATCCGTCAGCAGTTGTACGGCCAATCGGCGGTCGTCTGATTCTAGCGAACGCCTCTCCAGAACAGCAAACCGGCAAGGATTGCCATCGCGGCCCCGAAGTAGAACGGGGCCGCTGCGCCGAATCCACCCCACGCACCAACCCCCTGCCACAACACTCCCGCCAGAAGCGAGGCCGGCAGCGCCGTCAGGCCGACCGCTGCATGATACAGGCCATAGGCGGTCCCGCGCCGTTCCGACGTGACCAGGTCGGCTATCAACGCCCGCGCCGAGCCTTCCGTAGCGGCATAGTAAATTCCATAGAAGCCAAACAGCGCCCATACTTGCCAGCCGGTCTTTGCCAGAGCAAATCCCAGATAGACCAGACCATAAGCCAGCCATCCAAAGAGAATCAGGCGACGGCGTCCCAGACGATCCGAAAGAACCCCCAGGGGGCCTGAGAGGATGGAATAAACGGCATTGAACGTCAACAACATCCCCATCACTTGCAACACACTCAGGCCGCGTTCTTGTCCACGCAGGATGATGAAAGCGTCGGACGAGTTTCCCAGGGTGAACAGAATCACCGCCACAAGGAACAGAAGAAACCGCCTGTCCAACCCCTTGAGACTTAACGTTGGGGCTTCCCCTTGTTCTCCTTTGGCACTTACCTCGCGCGCACCCAGTGCGAGCACGAGCACCGCCAGGAGCGCCGGGACGACGCTCGCCAGGACCACCCTTTGAAAGGTGGCTCGCGTCAGGGCGGTCACGCCGGATTGCGAAGCCCAGACGATGGCTGCGGCGATGAGTAAACCAATGAATGCCCCGGCCGTATCCCCGGCGCGGTGCAGACCGAACGCCAGGCCGCGCCGTTTCTCGTCCACACTGGCGGCCACGAGCGCGTCGCGCGGCGCAGTGCGAATTCCCTTCCCCACCCGGTCGGCGAAGCGCACGCCCAGAACCCACCCCCATGCATTCGCAAAATAGAGCAACGGCTTGACAAGGGAAGACAGCCCATACCCAAGCACGGCCAGCCCTTTGCGCCGCCCCAGTTTATCAGAGAGCGCACCGGAGTAAAGTTTTGTCAGGCTTGCTGTCGTCTCGGCCACGCCGTCTATCAGACCGATGATCGCCGTGCGCACCCCCAACACGTTGGCGAGAAAAAGCGGCAGAAGGTTAAAAATCATCTCAGAGGAGATGTCGGTGAGAAAAGATGTCAGCGTCAGCACCCATACATTGGGATGCAACTGGCGCAACCCTGCGCTGGCGGATGCGCCGGTGTGGTTTTTCTGCTTCATCGTGAGCACCTTTCTGTAAAAAGGGTTGTCTGCCTCGTCGCTAGGCCTGGATCTCGTTCAGCAACTCGGCGGCCTTCTCGCGGCCCCGTTGCAGGGCTTCGCGTCCCGCTTGTGTCAGACGATAATACCGGCGCGCTTTACCGGCTACCACACGCCGTTCGCTGACGAGCAAACCTTCCGCTTCCAGCGCGTGCAGAATGGGGTAAAGCGTACCCGGGCTGAGGTGGTAGCCGTGTCGTGCCAGTTCCTCGATCAACCACACCCCGTAGACGGGATGCTGCCCGGCATGATAAAGAACATGTAACTTGACGAACCCGAGAAAGAGATCGCGAGAGAGGGACATGGTATCGAAACTCGTTATCGAACTTCGATATCATAACACAGGGTGCTCGTCATGTCTAGATTTCCCCCAGAACACGAGGTGCTCCACTATTTGAGGTAGCCACTCTCGCCGATGGTACAATGGCAAACGATGAGCACGTGGTCGGAACAACGGAAACTCGCGCTCCTGATGGCCTTCCACACCCTGTGGGCAAGCGTCCTGGGATGGAGCATTGCGAAGTACGGCCTGGGTGCTTCGACCGATTCGGTGGTTTACCTGTTCGCGGCGACAAACTGGGCCCAGGGGAAAGGGTTGGTCTCGTTCGATGGGTCGCCGTACTGGCTCTGGCCTCCTCTCTACCCCTTGTTGATCGCTCTGGTACACCGGGCAACCGGCCTGAGCGCCTTCGCCGCGGCGCATGTGACGCAATTTCTCGCTTTCTTCCTGTACGCATACTTCGCCTCGCGTCTCTTCCTGCGCATCTTTCGTGGCGACCTGCTCTGGGCAGCCCTGGCCGGCCTGCTGCTGGATATCGGCCCGGTGGTAGTCTCCACCTTCCACCTGGTCGGCTCGGACTATATCTATGCCCTGTTTATTGTCATCGTGGCCGTGCTGAACGGGGAATACGCCCGCACCCAAAAGTGGACGACCGCGCTCCTGATGGCGCTCCTCGCTGCTCTGGCAGCCCTGCAACGATACATCGGCTTTGTGGACGTAGCCGTGGCCGGAGCGGCACTGCTCTACTGGACGCGCGGCAACTGGCGCAAACGGCTCTCCCGCGCCCTGCCCGTAGCCTTCTGCGCCCTCGCACCTCTGCTGTGGCTACGCTACTACCAGGTGTTCGGGGAGGGGCGTTGGCGAGAGCCGCTCCCCTTCACCAGATACTTCGCACAGTTCACCACCGGCATGTTAGGCTGGTTCGTCCCGGAAACTGCCATCGAGGCTAACTACCCTCTCTATGCGCTGGCTCTGTGGTCCATCCTCAGTCTTCTGATCATTGCCTTCCTCTCGCTGGCACGTCGTTATGCCCTGCTCACCCCCTACTCTGCCCCTCTGTTAGGCTATGGCCTTCTCTACGTCCTGGCCCTTTTCGGCAGAGCGCTGCAAGTGTATTTCAACCGCCTGTGGGGACGATTCCAACTGCCAATCTACCTCCCCCTGCTGCTGCTCCTCCTCTTGACCCTCCACGCCCTGAAGCGGATTCTCGCCGAACAGGAAAGCGGTTCGCTCCGGACCCTGGCCTGGTCACTCCCCCTGAGCATCGTCCTGGCGATCGGCGTTCTCCTGGGGCGCACCACCGCTCACCGCTTGTTGGATGCGCGCCGGGGGAACATCCCTGAAAACATCTACAACACCTCTGCCTGGGCAGAGAACCGGGTATTGCACTACTGGAAGGCACACCGACCTCAGGGGGAATACCTTCTTTTCGCCAACTACCCGGCGGGCGTGGCCCTTCACACCGGTCATTGGGTTTACCCATCCCCGCGCAAATTCGCCACCCCGTATAGTTCGACCGTCATCCCTCTAAGCGACTACCGCACCACTCTCTTTGCCCCGGGCAAAGAGACCTACCTCATATGGATTGAGCCAAACACCTACGAGCACCTCTATCGCCCGGACGAACTAACCCCCCTCGCGGAAATCGAACCGATCCTGAGCGGCGAGGATGGAGGACTATATCGCCTGTCCCCCCGGTGAGCGCCGCGCAGGGGGACTTACTGCAACCCCAATATCCTCCGCAAGGCAAGCAAAATCCCCACGCCCACGCCCCAGACGGCGTAACCGGTGAGAAGCATCGGGATGAGTTTCATGCCGGCACGTGCCGCAAAATGAACGGCGATCAGGAACGCCAGGGTGGGCACCAGTCCCAACGCCAGACTCAGGGTAAACTGGATCATCGCTTCTTGCCTGCCGCCGCTGGAAGCATAGACAATCCACAACGCCAGCGGTGCCGTAAGCGGCATAACCGCAGCGATGGCAGCGAACAGTTTGCTCTGCTTTTCCAGAATGGCTACAAGAACAATGATGACTATTGAAGCGATGACCGGGACCACATCCTGACTTTTCATCGTCACCCTCTCTGCAACCAGCGGAAAGCCAGTCCGCCCAGACCGAGCGGCACCCAGAACGTAATGGCACGGAACGTCAGCGTGATGATAACGGCCTGGCTCCAGGGGACACGTAACGAGTTCAATGCCAGAGGAAGCATACCCTCAACCACGCCGACGCCGGAAGGCGTAGGGGAAACGATAAAGAAGAGATAACCGATGGCAAAACCGGCGACGATGGTCCCTGCGGAGAACGGCACGCGGAAGGCCAGAAAGGTGAGGAGCAGAATACAAATCAGCAGAGCCTTGTTATTGAGCGCAAAGAGCAAGGGGCGCAGCATGCGCTTCGGGTCACGGCGCGGCTCGGAAAGTCCATCCGCGACTTCGGCGGCGAAGGTGTGGGCACGCTGTTCGTCCAGGTAATCACGGTGGATGAAGGGGCGCAGGATACGATTGACAAGACGTGCCATCCATGCCAGCGTGTTTCCCAGTGCCCTCGCAGAACGCGAACCGAGGTAAAGCAATGCTGCCAGGACGGTTGCGATGATAAGCAGAATTACCGAAGCCGTGACCTCACCCGCGCCCAGGTTGTTACGCCGGATCAGAACGATCAAACCCAAGGCAAGCACACACAGGAAGGCTGCGTAGTCGAACAAAACGTACAACGCCCCGGCGACCGTGACCCTCCCCGGAGAGTGTCCCCGACGGTGACCGTCATCTATAAAGACGGCCATTCCTCCCATCCCCACACTGGGCGCGACGACGTTAACGAAGTTGGCCGCCGAGACCACAAGCACCAGATGACGATAGTCGTCGTCCAGGCCAAGCATGCGGTAAATGGAGCGATAGGTCAATGCAGCGTTGAACAGCCATCCGATCTCCAGAAGCAGAGCCAGGAAGATGAAACGAGGGTCGCTGCGGCGAAGCGTCTCCAGGATTTCTTGCAGTTCGGAGAAACTGAGAATAATAAACGCGATGGCTAGGAAGAAAACCAGGGCGAGGAAAAGTTTGCGCATAATGCCGCATTATACCGGATAATCATACTGTCTCTGAGAACGTCAGGGGGGTGCATTCAAATCATGTAGAAAAGACCGTTGCTAACGCGCTCCCTTTGGTGTCATCGCGCGGCGGGCCACGCCCGTCGCAGCCATCTCCTTCCCGGTGTGAGAGATGACTCCGCGCCCTGCCGGGCGCTCGCCATGACACAGAAAGGGCTGCTTGCGCCCATCGTCGAGCGAAGCGTTTCCTCGTTTCCGCAACATCTGAGTACACCCCAGCAGGGAGTTCTCGTCACGAAACCCCTCCCACCAGTCTGCAATGGTGGGAGGGGTCGGTATCCCAAGCAGGCAGGAGAGTCAGTTCTCAACGACGTCGGCGTCCACCCATGCCACCGACCAGGCTAACGAAATAGAGCAACTGCAGAAGCGCCGTCACCACCGCGGCAACGTAGGTCAGTGCGGCTGCGTTAAGGACATTGTTCACGCCACGCTGCTCGTCCTCACCGAGGATCAAACCGCTCTCGGTAAGCAGGCGACGGGCGCGCGCCGAAGCGTTCAATTCCACAGGCAGGGTCGCCAGGGCAAAGACCACACTGGCGGAGAAGGCGATCACGCCCAGCCAGGCCAGGTCTGCCCAGCGCAGCAGCAGTCCGATCACGATGAAAATCCAACCCAGGTTCGAGCCAATGTTAACGGCCGGGACGAGTGCCGAGCGCAGGCGCAGTGGGAAATAGTCCTCGGCATCTTGCAGAGCGTGGCCGAGTTCGTGCGCCGTGATGGCCAGCGCGGCGACCGAGTTGCCCTGCGCCACGCCGGGGGAGAGGCGCAGCACTTTACGGCGCGGATCGTAGTGGTCACTCAAATTACCGGGCACCCCCTCAATTTCCACACCGTATAAGCCACCGCGCATGATCAGACGCTGCGCCGCCTCGTAACCGGTGACACGACTCCGCGCCGGCACCCGGCTCCACTTGCGATACGCAGCGTTGACGTACCACGAAGCAAGCGCCATCAGCAAGAAAGCCGGAAGCATGAAGAGCATGTAATACGGGTCAAAGAAAAACATTGTGCACCTCCTGCACACCTATTGTTCGCCGATGATTTCCAGAAGAACCTCTATCGCCTTATCCAGTTGTGGGTCATTGCCCGCCTCAACATCTTCGGGCATTTCCACAACGACATCCGGTGTGAGGCCGACTTCGTGGATCGTGCGTCCGTTTGGCGTCAACCATTTTGCGACGGTCACGCGCACGGCTCCCTGGTCGTTGGAGAGCGGAACCCAATTCTGCACCGAACCTTTGCCAAAGGAGGTTGTCCCCACCAACAGGCCGCGCTCGCGATCCTGGATGGCGCCGGCAACGATCTCAGAAGCCGAGGCAGTCCCCTCGTTGATAAGCACCACCATAGGGATCTCCGTGGCCAGTCCTCCCGGTTGGGCAGTGTACGATTGACGGCTGCCATCGCCGTATTGCTCGTACATAATCACACCATCGGGGATGAACTGAGAAGCGACCTCTATCGCCGTGACCAGATAGCCACCGCCGTTGTTGCGCAAATCCAGGATCAGACCGCGCGGGTTCTGAGAGAGAAGGTCTTTCAGCGTATCACGTAATTCTGGGGTGGTCTTATCGCCAAAGGTGAAGATTTGCACGTAGGCGATGCCGTTATCCAGCATCTCGCCCTGCACGGCGTGAATGATGATGCGTTCGCGCGTCACCTCGAACTCCAACGGTTCTTCCACACCCTCCCGCCGTATCGTCAGGCGGACGGTAGTACCGGCCGGCCCAAGGATACGACGCCGCACCAGTTCCCCGTCCATGCCGGTTACGTCCTCTCCATCCACGGCAATGACCTGGTCACCGGGTTTCAGGCCGGCGCGCTCGGCGGGCGAATCGGGCATGGGGCTGACGATAGTCAGATACTCACCGGTGATATCCACCCAGGCACCGATGCCCTCGTACTCTCCTGCCAGTTCTGCATTGGCATCTTTGAACTGTTCGGGATCCATGTAGGAGGTATGCGCGTCGCCCAGCGACTCGAGCATACCGCGTATGGCACCCCGCATCAGTTCGACATCGTCCACCGGCTGATCGACATATTGCTCGTGAACGATGTTCCAGGCTTCCCAGAACGGCACAAAGAGGGTTTGCAAATCGGTAGGAGTCGCTCCCATCTGCTCTGGAGATGGGGTGCTGGGAACCGTCTCCATCAAGGGGGCAGGGAGTTGATCGAGCGGCAGAGAATTGGGCAGATAACGGCCTGTCACGAAGCCGCTGGAGAACGACACGGCAAGCAAGACGAGAGCCGCTAACACGCCCAAGACATAGCGAAGAGTTTTGTTCACAGTCTCCTCCAGAGTTCTCCGGTCAAAATGAGCGCCGTACTCGACGGGATGAACCGACGACGCGTATGCTTTTCGCCGGGGGCCGGAACCCCCAAGCAATTATAGACAACCTACAAGAATATCACAGGTGTATTAAAGCATGCTGAAATGGTGTTTTCGTTACGTAGGAGAAATGTAAAAATTTTGTAACCGTATCTCTCACCGTGTTCACCGTGAATCCCCCTCTCCGGCGTGGTGACCATCGAGCAGCGCGGGCAGGTCTCGCCAGCGGGTCAGAGTAGCATCGGCATCGGGGGAGGGGCCGGCTACACCGACCAGGATGCTGAAAAAGCCAAAACGGCGCGCGGCGCGCGTCGTGCGCGGGATATCGTCCAGGAGCACACAACGGTGCGGGTCGCGTTCCCCGGCGAGTTCCAGCGCGCGCCGGAAGGCCTCCTCCTGGGGTTTGGCGTAGGGCGCCATGGCGTGCACATCCAGAATGCCGTCGAAGCAATCCTCGAGTTGCAGGACGGCGAGCACGCGTCGGGCGTGGGCTGCATCGGCGTTGGTGAAGATCAGGTTTCGGGTCGGGAGTGATTCGAGAACAGCCCGTAGTTCGGGATCCGGCTTGAGGTAGGCCTCCAACGGCAGGTCGTGGACAAAGGCCAGGTAGTCCTCTTTGTCCACTTTGTAATGGGCCTCAATACCGCGCAATGTGGTGCCGTAGGCCTCGAAGTATTCTTGTCGCAAGCGCGGGATGTCCTCCCAGGGAATGCCGAGGCGCTCATGCATGTAAAGGTCAATGCGGTGACGAATCGCCTCCCACAAGCCGGTGGAGGCCGGGTAGAGGGTATCGTCCACGTCGAAGAAGAGGGTGGTGAAGTACATAACTCCATTATAATAGCCTCATGCCCATTCGAACGTTACCTCCCGAGGTGGCCTCGCAGATCGCCGCCGGTGAGGTGGTGGAGCGCCCGGCCTCGGTGGTCAAGGAACTGATCGAGAACGCCCTGGACGCGGGTGCCCGGCGCATCACGGTGACCCTCGAGGCCGCCGGACGCCGCCTGATCGAGGTCGGCGATGACGGCTGCGGCATCCCCGCCGAGGAACTTCCCCTGGCCGTGGCGCGTCACTCGACGAGCAAACTCGCCACCGCGGAAGACCTCTTTCGCATCGCCACATTGGGGTTTCGCGGGGAAGCATTGGCTTCCATCGGCTCCGTCTCGCGTCTGACGATTACCTCCCGCCCGCCGGGGGCCGAAAGCGGGGCGCGCCTGCGCGTGGACGGGGGAAAAGTGGGCGCGGTGGAGCGGGTCGGCGCGCCGGTCGGAACGGTGGTGCGCGTGGAGGACCTCTTTTACAACGTGCCGGCGCGCCTGAAGTTCCTCAAGAAAGACGTGACCGAGAAACGGCGCATTGACGCCCTCGTGGCGCGCTATGCCCTCGCCTACCCCCGCGTACGCTTCCTGCTCTCACATGGCAAAACCGTCACCCTGCAAACCGCCGGCGACGGCGACCGACGGGCCATCATGGCAGCCCTCTACGGGGTGGAGACCGCCCGGCAGACGCTGGAAGTCCTCGCCGAGGAGGGAGGAATGAGGCTCTCAGGCCTGGTCAGCCCGCCTTCCATTACGCGCTCCAACCGCCGCGAAATCACCTTCTTCGTCAACGGACGTTGGGTGCAGGATATCCCTCTCACGGCAGCCCTCTTGCAGGCCTACCACACCTTGCTCATGGTCGGGCGTTACCCGCTGGCCGTTCTCTTTCTGGAGGTCGAGCCGCAAGAAGTGGACGTAAACGTCCATCCGGCGAAAGCGGAGGTGCGCTTCCGGAACCCGGACCGCGTCTTCGGGTTCGTTCAACGGGCGATACGACGCGCCCTGCTGGCCTACGCACCCGTGCCGCAAATGCCCACCCTGTGGGGGACGCGCCGCTCCGAAGCGCCCGGAACCGGCCTGGGCTGGCGGTTGGCTGCCGAGACCCGGGCGGAGGAGGCCGCCGGGACTCCGTCCGCGCCCACGACCGAAGCCGGGCGCGGCACACAGGAGCTACAACCCTCGCTGACGCGTCTGCCTCTCCTTCGCCTGATCGGTCAGGTCGGCGCGACGTACCTCGTCGCCGAAGGGCCGGACGGTCTTTACCTGATCGACCAACACGCCGCCCACGAGCGAGTTCTCTTCGAGAAACTCATCGCCCTGCGCGCCGCCCGCGAAGGAGATGCCCCCTCACAGACGCTGCTTTCCCCCGTCGTCGTGAATCTGCCGCCGGATCAGGCCGCCTTGCTAGAAGAGCATCTTCCCGTTCTGCGGAGCCTGGGCTTTCAGGTGGAAGCGTTCGGGCCAAACACCTATCAGGTGCGCGCCGTTCCCCCCCTCTTTGCCGGAAGCGACCCCGCCGACGCCCTGCGCGCCGTGGTGGAAGATTTCGAAGAAGACGAGACTCCCTTGCAAGAGGAAGTGGAAGCGCGCCTGGCAGCCCGCGTCTGCAAGCGGCTGGCCGTGCGTGCCGGGCAGGTCCTCTCACCGGAGGAGCAGCGCGCCTTGCTCTCCGACCTGGAAGCCTGCGAATCGCCGCGCACCTGTCCGCACGGCAGGCCGACCATGATCCACCTCTCTGTAGAAATGCTCGAACGACAATTCGGTCGGCGCGGCGCGCGCTGACCTGGAGGAGGTCCCCTCATGCAAGCGGTATGGCTGGAAGAACAACGGTTGCGCCTGCGGGAGGATATCCCCACCCCGAAGCGTCCGGACGAGGCCTTGATTCGGGTGCGCCTGGCAGGCATTTGCGGCACCGACCTGGAACTGCGGCGCGGCTATTACCCCTATACCGGCATCCCGGGGCATGAGTTCGTCGGCGAGGTGGTCGCTGCGCCGGAGGAAGGCTGGGTTGGGAAACGAGTCGTCGGCGAGATCAACGCCGTCTGTGGCGTGTGCGAGCAGTGCCGTGAGGGGCGTCCCACCCATTGCGAAAACCGCACCGTGCTCGGCATCGTCAACCGCGACGGTGTTTTCGCCGAATACACTACCCTGCCCCTGGCCAACCTGCACCCCGTCCCCGATTCCGTGCCGGACGAGGCAGCGGTCTTCACCGAGCCATTGGCTGCGGCGCTGGAAATTCAGCAGCAGGTACACATCCGCCCTACCGACCGCGTGTTGCTCATCGGCGCGGGTCGGCTGGGTCAACTCATCGCCCAGACTCTGGCGCTCACCGGCTGCGACCTGCACGTGGTGGCGCGGCACAAGAGGCAAAAGGAACTCCTGACGGCGCGCGGCATCCGCCTCATCGCCGAGGACGAGGTCCAACCGAAGCGCTGGGACGTGGTCGTCGAGGCCACCGGTTCACCGGCCGGTTTCGACCTGGCGCGGCGGGCCATCCGCCCTCGCGGCGTCCTGGTGATGAAATCCACCTACAAGGGGGAGGTCACGGTCAATTTCTCCGCCCTCGTCGTGGACGAGGTCACCATCGTTGGCTCGCGCTGTGGCCCTTTCGCCCCTGCGCTACGCTTGCTGGAATCTCGCCGCGTGGATCCCACCCCCCTGATCGAAGCACGCTATCCTCTGGCACAAGCGCTGGAAGCCTTCGAGAGGGCTACCCAAAGGGGAACACTCAAAGTGCTGATCGAACCTTGAACATGGAGGCCTTTATGAAGCGGAAGCGCCCGGCGATCAAGTCGTCGGGCGCTTTGTAGAACAGACCGCAAATAAGCAGGTCATCTATTTTGAGATGGCAATACTGATCGTCCTGCGTACACAACTCGCCTCATCATCTATACACGTATCTACCCAGCCGGTATACGTCCCTTCCGCTTGTGCCTGCAAGTGAAGAGTAACCTCGGCGGTGCCGTTGGCGGGAAGTGAGGTGTAGAAAAAGTAACTATCGAAGAAGCCGAAGGTATCGTAGCTATCAGCAGGGGGTGTTGTGCCGGTGACACGAAGACCTTCCAGAAGATCGGCGTCCACATCAATGCTGTTCAGTTCTCGGGATCGCCCTGCAAAGTTGTTGATAGTGATGAGCAGGTCGAAGGATTGTCCAACGGTGGCCTGCGAGGGTGCGGAGATATCCACGCTCACGTCCTGCGGTTCCTCGCTGCTCGTCAGGCCAAAGAAGGTCACCCCGGCGCCCAGGATGAACACACCGACACAAAGACAAAGCAAGACGGCGGCCGCGATACCGCCCCAAAGGAGAACTTTCTTGTTCATGTCTCGTTCCTCCAGAATTCACCCAAGAGATGCCGGTCGTCGGCGTGGCAGAATGACGGTGAACTCCGTCCCCACGCCGAGTTTGCTTTTGACTTCGATCCGTCCTCCATGCCCTTGAACGATTTGCTTGCAAATGGAGAGTCCCAACCCCGTGCCGGCGACTTTCTCCTCCACCTCACGCACACGATAGAACTTTTCGAAAAGATGAGGGATAGCATCTTCCGGGATGCCGATACCGGTATCCTGTACGACGAGATACATGGTATCAGCATCCGCCCTGGCTTTGAGGATGACCGAACCGTTCCGACGATTGTACTTGATGGCGTTGCTAAGCAAGTTCATCATCACCTGCTTGATTTTCTCGCGGTCGGCGCGCAGGGGAGGCAGGTCATCCGGGATTTCAATGAGGATGCGAATGCGATTCTCCTCCGCTTTCGATTGCATGACGTCTTTACATTCCGCGAGCAAGTCAGCCACGTTGAATTCGCTATATTGGAACTGCACGCGTCCCGATTCGAGGCGGGCGAGATCGAGGAAGGCGGAGGCCAGAGCATTCAGGCGCAACGTCTCAGAATGGATGTTATGCACAATCTGATCATGCTGTTCACGAGAGATTTCAGGGCGCAGGAGGAGGTAAGCCGCCGTGCTGATGGAGGCCAGCGGCGTACGCAGTTCGTGCACGAATTCGGAGATCAGGTCGGATTGCTGGAAGAGACGCGTGTTCTCAATGGCCACGGCGGCCTGCGCCCCCAGGACGGAGAGTAAATTTTCGTCAGTCTCGCTGAACTCGCCCTCTCTCTTGTTCAACACTTCCAGTACACCGACGACTTTCTCCTTGGTAATCAGGGGGACACCGAGCAGAGAACGCGTGGCGAACTGGGTGGTGTCTTCAATATGACTGAAGTAGCGCGGATCTCGGTGCACATCCGCTATGCGGACCGGCTTACGGTTGGGCACAATCCATCCGGCGATGCTTCCCTCGATAGGGACGACCAGGCCGCGCATGGTGGGCTGGTCCAGGTTGGTCGCGACCTGGAAGTACAACTCATGGGCCACATCGTCATAAAGCAGGATCGAGGCGGCCTCGGCGTCGGTGATATCCGCGGC